>NZ_QSIG01000085.1:0-6469 GCF_003468525.1 Prevotella sp. AM34-19LB
GTGGAGTAAGTCGTAACATCCACTTACAAATACTTTTTTTGCCATAAACTTTATGATATGATAACTCTGCCAGGTATGATCCATCCTGACCTGTAATACCCGTAATAAGAGCCACTTTTCTATTATTATATTATTTTTTTCTTATTCTTTTTCGAAACCTACCCGTCCTTCCTTACCGTTAAGGAAGGCTCCACCTCTCATCTCGGTCTTCTCCCCTCAGGGAAGAAGAGGGAAACCGCCCTACTCGGTGCTCGGAACCGCTACGCTATAAGGTTGGCGGACCAAAGCGGTCTTCGCCAGGTTGTGCGGGCTGGGACCGCCTGGGGATGACGAAAACAGCTAATGGCAACATAGACTTAAATGTTTTTTCATTTGATTTGGGAGTTTGAGATTGGCTTGATCATATTATATCGTCAAAATATTAAATATATGCAAACATTTAATTTTATCAATAAATCAACTACCATCTAATTAAACTTCATTTGCTCTGAAGGTTTGAAACTTTCATAAGTTTGGTCTAATGCCAGTTTACGGTTGTGCAGTTCTGCATGCAACTCTTGTAATGTCATAATAGAATCTTTAATCATGGCATTTATTTGCATCCATACACATGTAATAAATACTAAACACAAAATAAATCCCCAAAATGGAAGTATCACCGCTAAAGTATCCGACAAACATAAAAACGTATCTTCTCTCATCAAAGTAAAACAACTCGCAATTATGCTATTCAAAGAATAAGCGAAAATACTCAATAACCAAAGTGCAAATATAATACCTGTTACTATCACATACAATTTACCTTTTGTAACATTTTTCGTCTTTCCAGATAAAATCAAGCAAAAATAAACAATAGAACCAATTGTGGATAAGATTGTGCAACAAGCAAACCAGTATTCATTGGATATTTCATTAGACTTTTGAAAGTCACAGGCTATAAAGAACATATCTATAACACAATACAGACTAATAAATAAGAATAAACTATTAATGCCTTTCGTACTAAAGAAATCACCCATTTTTGATTCAATTCGATTTTTCTCTGCTTCCCACTTACTAGCTAAATTTAAATATTCATTGGTCAATTCGTCTATTGTGGGTTTGTTCGATTTACCATCTTTTGTTTCTATCGGAGACATTGACTTCAAACTCTCCAAATCAGCCGTCATTTTATTTTGTAAATCACCAAATCTAAAGTTGAAAAACGTCTTAACATCAACCAAAACATTAAACATCTTTTTATGCAAAGATGATGATATATTCGCAAAATTTAAAGCTGTAACAAGTTGGATTACAGAAACAAAATTGAGCAGTTCAAGGCGCTTATTGGAAATAAACGCCAAGATTAACAATATGATGCACAGAATCGAAAACCCGATCGAATAAGTCATCAATTTCTTTTGTTTTAACTTCATCACCGAAATTACAAATTGCTTTACGTTCAACAATATCGTTCTCGATACGATACATGTGTCCATCTGCAGTGCAAAAATGAATTTCTTTATGCTCTGAATCATGGAAACATTTACCTTCACCTGACTTTATTTGAATCGCACCTTTCTTATATGCTTCGTGATTAAACAAGGCACGGTACAAACAATTACCCTTTTTTAATTCTTCATTAGATGGGTCAGGAGCAACCTTCAACAAGATTCTTAAAGTTCCTCCATTATCCAAGAATTTAATTAAAGGCTCAACATATTCCTTGCGGTCAACAACCTCAGAATTACACAAGTTGTTGGCTGCTATTCTAATAGTATCATTTGCGTTTTTGAATATATTTTCAAAAATAATCAACGCATGCTCATTTCCCTCATTATGAAACAGATAGTTTTCATGACGAGCCGCATAAGCTTCTACAGTTCTTCTATATTCTTCCATAATTGCAAATTTTAAGATGAAACTATTATCACTTGCAAATTTAATAATTATTTTTATAATATTGAGATTTTGAACCACAAATATATAAAAAATGACTATTATATAGACTTTTTAAAATTACTTCGGGTAATAACCCTGTCTTACCCGTTAAACCAATATTAAACATACCATAATCTTAATCTCTTCTGAAAATGTCTCGTGTATATACCTTATCCTTTACATCATCCAAACAAGCATCGTAACGATTGGCGATGATAGCATGGCTCTGAGCCTTGAAGGCTTCGAGGTTATTCTCAACTCTACTACCGAAGAAGGTGCTTCCCTCTTCCAAGGTCGGCTCATAGATGATTACCTCAGCACCCTTTGCCTTGATACGCTTCATGATGCCCTGGATGGCAGACTGGCGGAAGTTATCACTGTTTGACTTCATCGTCAGGCGATAGACACCAATCACGCAGTTATGTTCCTTGCTTGCATCATAGCTGTTATCATCAGCATAGCTATAATAACCAGCTTTCTGGAGAACGGCATCAGCGATATAGTCCTTACGGGTGCGGTTACTCTCAACGATTGCCTCAATCAGGTTCTCTGGAACATCGGCATAGTTTGCCAAGAGCTGCTTGGTATCCTTTGGCAAGCAATAACCACCATAACCGAAGCTTGGGTTGTTGTAATGGGTACCAATACGTGGGTCAAGACCTACACCTTCAATGATTGCCTTGGTATCGAGTCCCTTTACCTCTGCGTATGTATCCAACTCATTGAAGTAGCTTACTCGGAGTGCCAGATAGGTATTGGCAAAGAGCTTGACAGCCTCTGCTTCCTTCATACCCATAAAGAGGGTATCGATGTTCTCCTTGATGGCACCTTCCTGAAGCAGAGCGGCGAAGGTCTTGGCTGCTTCCTTCAACAACTCGACATTGGTTACTGACTTGATTGCCTCGTTCTCCTCAGCAAACTCAGGACGCTCGATAATCTTTGGATAGCCTACGATAATACGGCTTGGGTAAAGGTTATCATAGAGTGCCTTGCTCTCACGAAGGAACTCTGGAGAGAAGAGGAGGTTGAACTTCTTCACTCCCTTCTTGGCATACTTCAAATAGAGGTTGCGGGTATAACCTACTGGGATGGTACTCTTGATTACCATCACAGCATCTGGGTTTACCTCCAGAACCAGGTCGATTACTTCTTCTACATGGGTTGTATCGAAGTAGTTCTTCACTGGGTCATAGTTGGTTGGTGCAGCAATCACTACGAAGTCTGCATCCTTATAGGCTTCCTTGCCGTCAAGGGTTGCCACGAGGTTCAATGGCTTCTCGACCAAATACTTCTCAATATAATCGTCCTGGATTGGAGAAATCTTATTGTTGAGTTTCTCCACCTTCTCTGGGATTACATCTACTGCTGTTACATGATGGTGCTGAGATAACAGAGTTGCTATACTCAGACCTACGTAGCCTGTACCGGCTACTGCTACTTTAATATCTTTAAAATCATTCATAATGATATTGTGTTTTTATTATATTCTTATTTTTTCGAAAACCTACCCGTCCTTCCTTACCGTTAAGGAAGGAGTTTTTCTACCTCTCCGTCTCTCCTGCAAGGAGAGCTCCACCTTTCTCACCAAGCCTCTCTTTCCTCAGGAACGAGAGGATGTAGCTGGCGGCGCTATAGCTCTGCCAGAGTTTTTGTATCGGCAGCGAAGCCTGTGCCCACAAGGGGCTGCCGATGAGAGATTAACGCAATAGAATTGCGAGTGTTTGTCGGCTGGCGCATCATTAAAAGACTATATTTCTATTACTTATTAGCCTCTAGTAATCTAATCTCATTCATTATTATTATGTATGAACGTTTAGTTATCATAAAGATAACCAATACTATCTCAACAAATAGACCATAATAAATCGTATCTATAACACAACGAGCACATTTGCAAATTTGATGAATATATGGTATAAATTTGAGATCTTGTGATATTGACAAATGTGAGATAAAATATGCAGATATTGCAAATAACACCAATGGAATCAAAACGAATATTTCATTGGTTGTCTCTTGAAATATCTGAATACGTTCCTTTTCATGTCTAGTAGAGCGTTTCGTGAAAACCCATGATATATAAACTGACAAAATCGTGGCAAATATCGGAACGAAACTGGTTAAAGAGGAATTTATAAAATCCTCTACAGCATTCTTATTCTCTCCTTTTAAGAACAGGCACATTACAATACCAATAGCTATAGGAACAACAAAGAATAACCCCTTATAGCCCTCTATGCTTTTGAGAAAATCCTTAAGCAATAGTTTTGGAGAAATAATATCTACATCCATTATGGTAACATTTTATTAAGTTCTGGAGTACTATCTATAAAATCAATGACAGATTTACACAAAGATTCATAAGAAGGATATCCCTTATCGTTCAACTTTACCGATAACATATAGTAAGGGCGAATCAAGGAATTATTTTTTTCATCCAGATAAACAGTTCGCTCCTTTGATTTGCCATTTACTTTAACATCTGTAACAACGCTACGTTCACCTATGACAGCAACTTCTCCTAGCAAACCTTCTGTGGTAGTAAAAAGTTGCTTATCATCCATTATTGCTTTCGTAACCTTGTTATCTAAAATACCTCCATTGAAATTCACTGTCATCGTTATAGAGGTATCTACTCCCAAATTTTTCATCATATATAAGTCTGCTTTATCTTTTGGGAGTTTTCTAACTCTAAACGTCATAGACTTCAACTTGCCATTTTTTAAGGCATCAACATATTCTTTGGTAATAAAGTTCTCACGATCGATCATAAAACCATTTGTTTCCTTATCAGGCATGATAGACTTTAAATATGCTTGAAATATAGTAACAAACATCATACAAATGCTCTCGTTATCTGTTCTTTCAAAAATCATATAACCAAGATCTCCAGCTTTAGGGATTTTTACCAAAAAGAAAAATGGCTTTATTACAGCTGCATTATTATTAGCGGCTTTAAATAAAGCAGCTTCAGGATTATCTTTATCCACCACTTCTATCTTTTTGCCATAAAGGCCTGTTTCTATGATTCCATACACACAACGTAATCTATCACTACAGCCCCAAAAAGGGAATCCACCATCTGCTTCAGGCACTCTCAAAGTCCTCTTTTCTGCTGGTATATCACCAGTTTGACTATTATGTATGAAATTGATAAAATCCTTTTTCATCTTTTCATACAAATCGAATCCATCAGCAAAAGAATATTTCTCCTTAGCTCGTTTTTCGCGAATTGAAAATGTATAAACTTCAATTGTCTGAGTTTCCATTTTTATAAGTTCCTTCGTCTATAATGTTTTTAATCAATACATCCTAAAGTATATCACCATTACAGCGTCCCCACTATATTCCAAGTAGTTACACCTATCAGTTTTTTGAAAAAAGTTATTCTTGTATCGTTTTGCATAAGATAAGCTGCACTCGGCAATTTGAAAGCCAGCTTTCATTGCGCTCGTTTGCATTATCTTTTAGGGTGAAGGATTGCCTAAGCGCACTCCTTCACCTCATCTATTTTTTCAACATAGTAACATGGAAACATAGACTTATAGTCCTTATCCCCATCTTTCATGCGGGTAAGAAAGTCTGCCCTATTTGCTAAAACCATCAAGCACGTCTTGCTTGATTCTCTTAGCAACATCCAATTGTCCTTCGCGAACCATTATATGAATATACATATCGTTACCACAAGCATCAATGCAAATTGGTAAATCAACAACATTCATATCTAATAACCCTTGAAGCTTATAAAACAAACTAGTAAAAAGTCTGTTACGATAATACTGTACCGAAAAGCCTTCTGCCTTTTTGCGAGCATTCATCGGAACATCGGCTATATCATCGCATACATAATACAATATCGCATTGTCATGAGACCTGAAGAAGCTATAAATTTGATTAGAGATAAGTGATAAATCCCGAATCCCTGTCACATGTTTATAACTACCTACTCTGTTGAGATATATTCCCCATACCTCAACATCAGACTTTTCTAAGGCGGAAATCATTTCAGATGACAAAAATCTCGCTCCATCATTCAGAATTCGCACGATATATACATCACCTGTTTTGCTTGTAAATCTATATTCAAATGCATCCATTACATAGCAATTTCACAAACCTCGCAACCTCGTTTAGCCATATCTTGGAGCTGAGCTGCCTTATATGCCTTCATACGCTTCACCCACTCTGCTACCTTTGGGGAATCGCTTTTAATAACTAATGTTTCTTTAATTTCAATCATTGTATCAATACTGCGTTAAATTAACATTTAATCGTCTGTAAATCAATAACTTATATTAAGAAATGCTTATGAAAACTTAACTATAAAAAGTTGGTCAAGTCGCTGATTTTCAGTAACTTTGCAAATCACGACAAACGCAAAATTATATGAATACAGGACTTGACCAATATATGGATATCTTTAAAGATGCAGTTGAAGATTCGGCTGCAAAGTTAACAAAAAGTTTCGAGAAAATACTCATCGAGGTGATAATTTTGTTCATGGTAATACCAAGAAAGATAAATTTCACCCAAATGGGGAGGTATGGCT
>NZ_QSIG01000086.1:0-5463 GCF_003468525.1 Prevotella sp. AM34-19LB
TTTCAAAGAACTATTTCGTTACATGAAACGTTAAATATCAGAGCGTAATATTAACAATTAACAGGGATGTTTCCAGCTTGTTTTCAAGAACAGAGAACTGGACACCCTACCTATTAGTCCAACCACTTAACGTAGCAGAAGTCCTGACGATGTGGCAACTTCTCATTCTTAGGATACATACGAACGCCTGTCTTGAATGAACCAGCATTGATTGGTTCGATTTCAGCCTCGAATGTGAAGTTATTGCCCTCGTGACCTACCATCTTAAATGGATAAACAGCATAGATCTGCTTACCATCCTCTGGCTGATCCTTCAATACAACAAGCTCCAAGCCAACAGCATCGTTCAAGCCCTGCTCATCGATAACATACTGAACCTTGATCTTCTGACCTGTCTCAGCAGCCATCAACTTGCTGTCATCCTTAGATACTACGTGGATACCATCCCAACGCTCAGCAACACTTTCCTTCCAGAGTGCAATCTCCTTAGCCAAAGCATTGTCGTTAGCGCTCAACTTCTTGAAGCGAGCAGCCTCCTTGTTGTAGAACTTATCATAGTAGTCATCCAACTGACGCTTCATTGTATAGTGAGGAGCGATAGTAGCGATAGAGTTCTTTACTACCTGGATCCACTCCTTGCTGAAGCCTTCCTTGTTCTTGTTATAGTACATTGGGATGATGTCGTTCTCCAAGAGGTTGTAGATAGTAGCAGCATCAAGCTGATCCTGGTAACCCTGATTCTGGTATGTACGCTTCTCAGGAAGAGCCCAACCAGCACCCTCGCGGTAACCTTCTACCCACCAACCATCAAGTACAGAGAGGTTGACAACACCGTTCATCTCAGCCTTCTCGCCAGATGTACCAGAAGCCTCCAATGGACGTGTAGGAGTATTCATCCAGATATCAACACCTGAAACCAGGCGACGAGCCAATGTCATATCGTAGTCCTCCAAGAAGATAATCTTACCGAGGAACTCTGGACGCTGACTGATCTCGAAAATCTTCTTGATCAAGCCCTGACCAGCACCATCAGCTGGGTGAGCCTTACCAGAGAAGAAGAACAATACTGGATGCTCAGGATCGTTAACGATCTTAGACAAGCGCTCCAAGTCGGTGAAGAGCAAGTGAGCACGCTTGTAAGTAGCGAAACGACGGCAGAAACCAATCATCAAAGCGTTAGGATTGATACGCTCGAGCAAAGATACTACACGAGCAGGATCACCCTGATTCTTCAACCATGTCTGTGTGAACTTCTCACGGATATAAGCTACGAGCTTCTTCTTCAATGTCATACGAGTATTCCAGATTTCTGCATCTGAAACATTGTAGATGGCATGCCAGATTTCCTCGTTGCTCTGGTCGTTCATGAAGTTCTTGTCGAAATATGTATCATAGAGCTTACGCCACTCTGTTGCTGTCCAAGTTGGGAAGTGAACACCATTGGTTACATAACCTACATGGTTCTCCTCTGGGAAATAGCCCTTCCAGATGTTAGAGAACATCTGCTGGCTTACCCAACCGTGGAGCTTACTTACACCGTTAACCTCCTGGCAGGTGTTGCAAGCGAAGGTAGAGAGGCAGAAACGCTCGTTGTGATCGTCTGCATTCTCACGACCCATACCGATAAACTCATCCCAAGAGATACCAAGGCGCTGTGGATAGCCACCCATGTACTTGCCGAAGAGAGCCTCGTCGAAGTAGTCGTGACCAGCTGGTACTGGAGTGTGAACAGTATAGAGAGAAGAAGCGCGAACCAACTCGAGAGCCTGGTTGAAGTTCAAGCCATCCTCCTCGATGTAATCGCAGAGACGCTGCAGGTTGCAGAGTGCAGCATGACCCTCGTTGCAGTGATAAATCTCCTTCTTGATACCCATCTTCTTCAATGCGAGCATACCACCGATACCGAGCAAGATTTCCTGCTTCAAGCGGTTCTCCCAGTCACCACCATAAAGTGAGTGAGTGATAGGACGGTCGAACTCAGAGTTCATATCATTATCTGTATCCAGGAGATACAACTTGATACGACCTACGTTCATCTGCCATACGTATGCATGTACCTGATAGTTTGTGTAAGGAACATCAACTACCATTGGGTTACCATTCTCATCATATACTCGCTCGATAGGGAGAGAGTTGAAATTCTGAGCGTCGTAGTTAGCAATCTGCTGACCATCCATGCTCAAAGACTGCTTGAAATAACCATATCTATAGAGGAAACCAACGGCACACATATCCACATTGCTATCAGATGCCTCCTTCAAGTAGTCACCAGCAAGCATACCAAGACCACCAGAGTAGATTTTAACTACCTGGTTGATACCATACTCCATGCAGAAGTATGCTACAGAAGGACGCTTTGAGTTTGGCTTCACATCCATATACTCACGGAACATCTTGTAGACGTTCTTAACCTTAGCCATTGTCTCCTTATCCTTAACAATAGCCTCCTTACGATCGTAGCTCAAACGCTCCAAAAGCAATACTGGGTTAGCGTTGCACTTCTCGTACAAATCAGCATCAAGACTCTTAAACAAGTCACGACCCTCATAGTTCCATGCCCACCACATATTGTGAGCAATCTCGTCCAAGCACTTCAACTCCTTAGGAAGGCTAGACTTAATAGTAGTCTCCTTCCATTGAGGAGCATTAGCATAGTCTGCTTTAATTTTCATTGTGTTTCGATTTATATTAAACTATTTATATCTCATTAAATTATATCGTGATTTCTCACTATTAAGAGAGAGTATTCTTATTGCTTCATACGATTCTCTGCCTTACGCAATGCGAAGTCATAGGCATCGTAATAATACTCGATGAAATGCTTCCACAATGCCTTCTCTGAAAGTTTCTCGGCATTCTTGCGGCACTTGTTCACCTGAGCCTTGGTCATACCAGAGTACTTGGCTACAGTATCCTTGATAGCATCGGCTACCTCTGAGTAATTGTAGTCGGTACGCTTGATTACCTTCACACCATCCTCTATCTCGCTATAACTTCCCTTCTCTGAGTTCGCCCAAAGACCAAAGCCAGCCAAGTCGGTGGTGATACATGGTACCTTGAATGCAACAGCCTCCAATGGAGTATAACCCCATGGCTCATAATAAGAAGGATAGATGCAGAGGTCATTACCCAAAACTACATCATAATAACTCTTGTTGATGATACCATCATCTCCAGTCAAATAGCAAGGCAAGAATATCAACTTAACCTTGTCTTCCTTGTTATTATGCATATTGAAGTACTTCAACATACCCAAGACATTGTCATGACTCATATTGTGCAACCAATGGGTAATCTCAGGAACTTCAAGTGGAGTATCAAACTTCTTGCCACTTTCCAAACGCTCCAGAAGATCCTGACGTGGATCACCAACCCAACCAGGCACATCGATGAATGCCAAAACATTCTTCTTCAAATTGCTATCGCGAAGCAAACGATTCATCGCCTCGATATAGACATCAATACCCTTGTTGCGGAACTCGTATCGACCACTGGTAGAAACAATGAGCGTATCATCATCCAAGTCGGTACCCATCAATGCATTGGCTACATCGAGCAAACGCTTTCTTGCCTCCTTACGTTTCTTGGTGAATATAGAAGCTTTAGGTACAAAACTATTATCAAATCCGTTAGGTAATACAAAGTCAACAGGCTTATCCAAGAGTTCCTTACATTCATTGGCTGTAATATCACTTACTGTAGTAAAGCAATCAACATACTTTGCGGTTTGCTTTTCAATTGAATGCTTGCTCTGCATATTGAGCTCCTGTGCCATCTGATCGCCATTATAAGCAAAAAGATAGTCATAGAGAGGCTTATTATTACCTGCAATACTGCGACCTATACTAGTAGCATGTGTAGTAAATACAGTAGCAACTTCTGGCAAATGCTTATTCACATAGAGCACGCCAAGACCGGTCATCCATTCATTTCCATGATAAATAACCTTCTTATCCTTGCCCACTACATGTTTATAGAAACTTTCTACAACCAATGCAGCAGCATAAGAGAACATAGATGCCTCATCATAATCACCATAAGCATGAAGACTATCCACTTGATAGTCACTCCAAAGCTGGCCATAGATTTGATCTTTCTGTTCAAAATAAGGTTGGAAATCTACCAAGATTGCCACAGGCTCTCCTGGGATTTTCCATCTACCTACCTTAACATTCAAACCCTCTTTAAGAGCTTCTGTTTTCCACTCCGCATAAAGCGTATCATCCTCAGAGAAATAAGGGTTTACCTTCTCTCCCCAACAATCAGGACCAATGAATATGAGTCGGTCCTGTAACTTTTCCGTAAGAGTCAGAGCCCGTGTCGACAATACAGTGTAGATACCACCAACTTTGTTACACACTTCCCAGCTAGACTCAAATATATAATCTGGAAATAATCTGTTCTTTTCCATATAAATATCAATAAAACACCGCAAAGATAGGTAAATATTTGCAAAAAAACAAATATATCTCATTAAAATCATAAAAAAAATGACGTTTTCTTGATTTAAATGAATAACTTTGTGCAGTTAATAGAATTTTATATATGAAAAGAAGATTTTTAATAACATTATTGTGCCTTATCAGCATAGTATGCATGGCACAAAACGATAGTACTTTATTCAAAGGTAAACTGACTAACAAGGAGTTGAACGTCTATATGAGCATCGACTTCTACCACAAGAATCTCAAAGTTCCGGGGCAGGAAGTGTTTGGAGAGATGCCTGGTTACTTTGGAGATAGACTGGATAGCAGAAAATGGCTGATCACTGATGCGGATGTAGATGGCAAGATAGCTCACCTCTCCATTATTAATGATTATGGAAGCGAAGATCTTGTGGCTGACCTAGTTTTACTCTCAGATGGCACTTACGAGCTCCAGCAAAAAGAAGGAAGCAGCATCAAGATTGCGCGAAATCGTAAATGGGTTAAAATTCCTAAGAAATTGGTATTCATCAAGGAGAATTAATACCCAAGAGAAAATGGAATATACTTATACCTAAAGAGCAAAATTGTTGCGTTTTTTAAGGCTCATATTTTTCATATTTACAGGCAACCATACAGTTCGCCAAAAATACGAGAAATATGAGCCTCTTTATTATGTTAAATAGAAGGTGAATAAACAAAAAACCTCGATTACAGGACGTAATCGAGGTTAAAATAAATAAAAGAAGGCGGCTACCTACTCTCCCGCATTGCATTGCAGTACCATCGGCGCAAGTGAGCTTAACTTCTCTGTTCGGAATGGGAAGAGGTGGGACCTCACCGCAATAACCACCTGATAATGGGGTATGACGTATTTGCACACAAGCAAACTGTATTTGATAGTAAAGAACCACCGTCCCTCTCGATTTTATCGAGAGTCAACAGCTGAAACTATGAACTTTCCTAAAGAAAGTGTTCGGGCAATTAGTAATGCTCGGCTTTGACATCGCTGTCTTTACACCTGCATCCTATCAACGTC
>NZ_QSIG01000087.1:0-5116 GCF_003468525.1 Prevotella sp. AM34-19LB
CAAAAGCAATTTTCCTGCATTTTCAGCATCAAAAACTTTGTAAAATTCATCAATAATACAAAATAATTCTGTAACTTTGTCCTTGGTAATCTCCATAATGATATCTTTTATGTTTGTAACTAATTGGATTTCACCTACAAAGATACAAAAAATATCGGAGATTACCAACTTTTTTAGGCACTATTTCTTATCCCGAACTGAGGTAAAAAATACAACTGAATTTACAAATTTCTCAGGTAAGGCATACATCTCTCTCTTGATTCAAGTAAAGAGAGGTGCTACAAGCATCTATCCATCTGGCGATACAGATGGTTCTAAGTTTGGTTGGGCAGCAGTAGCTATCCCAGTTGATGCTGGTCAGACAACAGCTTCATGGGTAGCAGGTAACAAGTACATTTACACTCTTAATCTGACAAATGGTTGTGGTCAGGTAGATCCTGTTGATCCTGGTACAGATGTTAATCCTGGTGGTAAGGATCCAAACAAGCCTAAGGATCCAAACAAGGGTGATAAGATCTTCGGTAAGGAAATCAAGTTCACTGTTAAGGTCGTAGAATGGAAGCCTGCACCTGATGATAACGGTACAAACATTCCGATGTAATCCCCCATTACATTCACAATAAAATATCAAATTCAAGGAATTGGAGATTCCCCCTCACGTGATGTTGAGCTTCGGAATTCTCCAATTCCTTTAACTCCAAAAAATGGCGTAAGAAAAAGAATAAAAAGAAACCATTATGATGAAGAAAACTTATAAAAGCAGTTTGTTGGCACTCAGTGTACTCGCATCCTTTACGTCATGTTCAGAAAGCGAATCACTGCAGCAAGCCAATCTATCAAAAGATAAAATCACGTTTCATGCAACGCTCGACAACAGCTGGAAACCCATGTCTCCCGCTTCCTCTTCCCGTGCTGCCATAGCTGCTGCCACCGAGAAGGTCCCATCGTCGTGTCAACTCCTTTCGGAAAACCCCTCTATCTCCATCCCGTAGTGCAGGATGGCATCCATATTTGGAGCAAGGAAGGAAAACCCATCACCCGTTCCGGCGCACCCCTGGAAGATGTAGAGCACGAAAGGGTAGCGCTGACGCGTGGAAGCATGAAGGATAATATTGGCGCCTATGGTAGCTTTGGCGTAACTGCGATTTATAAGGAAGGAGAAAATAATGTTCTGTTATTGGATAATGCTGAAGCCGAGAAAACTGATGGTGAATTCTGGGGATTCACAAACAATAGTAATGCAAGGTGGCCGATAGGTTCCACCGTGTCTTTTCATGCATACGCTCCTCATAGCTCTGCAGATAAGAGTATGTTGACCTATGGTGTTGATAAGGATAATGTTCAGACACAAATTACCTATACTGCATCAACTACAGCAGATGATATCATCAATCAGCCAGACTTGATCGTTGCAACCAATACCGGTTCTCGTCAGATTTCGGATGCAGCTGATGCAGTACAATTGGATTTCATTCATGCTCTTACTGCCGTATCCTTCGCTATCGATAAGGATTTGGCAGATGTTGTAGGTAAGGGGGGAAAGATGACAAGCGTAACTCTGAAAGGTATTCCTAACAAGGGCAACTGTAATCTTTCAGTATCGGCAACGGCTAATGTGCCAACAGCTGCTTGGACAACAGGTAATGGAACAGGTGAATACACCTTTGATTTATCCGGTGCGAATATAGTTGTCGGTGACCAAGATCATGCGCTCACATCGGACAATCAAACCTTGATGATGATTCCTCAGACTTTGCCTGAGGGTGCTGAGTTGTGCTTCAGTTTGGATATGAATGGAACAACTCAGGAATGGAAAGTGCCACTCAAGGGGCAGGTTTGGGAGGCAGGTAAATCCATCATCTATAAGCTTTCGTCCAACTCTATCAATATGTTGGATGATGCAAAGGTTGTATATCCTGATACATGGACAGTTCATTCCTTTCCAAAGACATCATTCGGAGAGAACGACGTTGTAGGTCTTTACGTAGTAAATAAATTCAATCAGATAGTTGCTGAAAATGTGCAGCTTACAAAAACGAAAGGAGAAAATAATACATTTACGTGGAAGACGAAAGACAACAAGAACTTCTCGTTCTCGACAGATAACAAGTATTTCGCCTACTATCCATATAGTGCATCGATGACAAAGGGTGAAGGAACCGCCGCAACTGCCACAGATTTCTTCAAAACCAAGATTTCTTCGCTGTCAAATGATAATAATGTAGTAGCGGATCAATCAGCTAAAGAAACCCTCTTGGCCCAGGATTTCCAGGTGGCAACGGGAACAGTTGGTCCTGATGCCGGCTCTATTGTTTTCAATATGGAGCATCAGGTAGGGCTTGCAGTGATAAATTTGAAAAGCAAGACTTTAGTTGAGACTCGCCAATTTACTAAAGATACCTATAAGTATTACTATGGTGAAGGTGAACAACCGGCTACTGATGATTACAAAGATTTGGGTACTGTAGATATAATGGCTTCAAATGCTTTTGTAGGGAATAAGCCATATCGAGCTGATGATGCTGGTAAGAAATATCTCCAGATTATTCCTTTTGGTCGTTCATTGACGTATCAAGCGTCTGCTCAAGCGACAAGTGGAAATCAAAATGGTTGGGGAAAATTGTCAGGGGAGGATTATAGTATGTCTCCTTCTGTTAATCAGTCAGTAGTAGAAAAGGATTTTCTACCATACTGTAATCGTGAATTCTATCGTCTTGCTCGTCTTTTCGAATACAAGCGTTCGATAGAGTCTTTTACGGTTCCTGTTGATGGAACATATACCCTGGAATGCTGGGGAGCAGGAGCATCTAAAGGAGGTAAATCCGAGGGAGATTATCTGGCACAAAAAAATCAGATTCTCTATATCTGTGTAGGTGGTAAGGGAACAGATGGTAGTACGTCCGATAAAGGAGTTGGCGGCTATAATGGTGGCGGAAATGGAGGAGATTCTGTATTAGGAAAACAAAAAGGTGGTGGTGGCAGTGGTGCTACTCACATTTGCCTGATGGACGGACTTTTAAAAGATTTAAAAACTGCATACGATAATAATAAATTGTTAATGGTAGCAGGAGGTCAGGGTGGAAACAAAGGTTCTGCAGACGGACCGTATGGTGGAGGCCGTGAAGGAGGTAAACCTGAATTTTGGGGTGGCGGTTACTATCAAGCAGCAACTCAAAAAAGTGGTTATGCCTTTGGTACAGGTCAGAATGGTCACGATGGTGACAATACTTATACAAGCTATGAAGGCAGAGCGCGAGGTAGCGATGGTGGTGGCGGCGGTCTGTATGGTGGCTATGCACCCTATGACTCATCGAGTTTTAATGCCACATGTGGAGGCGGCGGTGGCAGTGGTTATGTGAATCCAAATCTTGTCAATGGTAACACGATAGCCGGTAATCAAACCTTCCTGTCACCTTCGGGCGTATCAGAAACGGGACATGCAGGTAATGGTGCAGCTCTGATAACATGGCTTCCGTAGCACCGGATATGCCCGTCCTCCGTTAGGCGTTCCGGCGGATATGTTATCCGCCGTCAAAAATGACCTAACCACTTTATGCTCTGGGGATTTGCAATCCCCAGCAACCAGGCTGTAGCCGGCATATTGATGGGATAGGGGATTGCAAATCCGTAGCGCCGGATATGTCCTGTCCTCCGTTAGGTGTCCCCCGTAGCATCGGATATTCCCATCCTCCGTCAAACAATGACCTAACCACTTTATGCTTTGGGGATATGTTATCCCCGCCTCCAGGCAATAGCCGGCATATCGATGGGATAGGGGGATTTATTGATAAAGTATATCTTCGAAGCAATTATATGTAAAGCCTCGCCCCCTCGCTAGCTGGTGGTCTCTTCACAGAGAGCTACAGCAGCGGGGGAGGCATAGGTGAGGTAGTTGTTGATAGAATTAGAGTCTATTGATTGAAGGTGTATGTGAATATGCCTCCTTCATATTTTTTAAGGAAGCAGATTGATGTGTGAAAATCTGCAAGATTAATTTTATAGTTTTAATAAGTAGGTGGTACAGTGGTACATCTATTTACATCTTTTACTTATAATTATCCCCTGCCTGCTTGTGAAAGCCGGCAGGGCTTTTAATCCGAAAATCCAAAAGATATCATATATCTATAAATATAAATATCAACTCCTAATGAGTTGATACTTGCTTTTGTTTTTTAGGTTTAATTATTACATAAGCAAAACCCCCATCCGGCTTGAGAAAGTAGGATGGGGGATGTTTTTTTCTGCTCCCATTCCTATACCTCCAGCAGCGGCTGGAGCTTGGTGGCATCGAAGCAGGGACCTGCCTTCTGCACGCCAGGCAGGTCACGATGACCCAGTATCACCTTGATGTCAGGGAAACGGTGGTGGAGGTTGATGATCAGCAGAACATCGCATCCTTCTGGGCTGCCGTTCGGGTGTCGGCTATGCAGCCATTGGCATCCAGTCCGCCCTCATAGCAGATGCCGATGGAGTTGGCGTTGGCTCCACGGGCATGCGCACCCATTCGCTCTATCGGACGGCACTCATGTACCTTGCCGTCGCGCGTAATATAATAATGATAGCCGATGTCAAACCAGCCGTTCACATCCACATGGTCGTGGCGCAGCTGCTCTACTGTGTAAGGGTGATTGCAGCGGCTACCGCTGCAATGCACCACAATCATATCAATCTTTCTCATAGTCTATCTATTAAACCAGATAATCCATTGTTAAACCCTGGTGGCGGTTCCCTAAAAAGAGCAGGAAGATACTCCCATAGCGCCCAGAAGGGCCGTTAATACCGTCACCGCAAACTTGATGATCTCATTCCATGTCTGCTTGTTCTTGATACTCATATTCTTTATTCGTTAATAATTAAATGGTTTACAAATCTACATCCGTGCTGCTGTTGTCTCCATTGCCGGTATCACCGGTATTCTCACCATTGCCGCCAGTGCCCTGCGATGTGCCGCCAGTGTTCTCACCTGTGCCGCCTCCGGTGGTGCTTCCTGGCTTGCCGGTCTCGTCAGTGCCGTCGCCAGCCGCCTCGTCCTTCTTGTACTTCTTTGCCTCCTCGATGTTGAGCGTCTTGGCGCCCGCCTTCTCTGCCTTCATGGCTGCAATCTGCAGAGCTCTGG
>NZ_QSIG01000088.1:0-5074 GCF_003468525.1 Prevotella sp. AM34-19LB
CTATGGTTGTCGCTGCGCGAATCACTGATACTTCTACCGAAGATATTGCCTGTAGAGGCAAAATTCTCCTGCGAACTGTGGGTCAAGTCATGCGTATTGTCCCAAGCAACCGTTACGTTTCCACGCTCTCTTATCATCTGACTCTTCGATGACGTATTAAAGTCAACGCCCACCTGGCGGGTAGTTTTCTGTCCCTGCGGACTGTTGGAAGGCGTCCAGTCGCCCTGACTTCCCGGTCGTCTTGTTTCGTTCGTGTTATTCAGGTTGCCAAATACCGAGATTCGTGAATTGTCAGTGTAGTAGAGTCCGAAGAGACGAGCCAGATAGCGGTCTTCGCTACCCCCGGCAGCCTCCATGTTGGCGATGTATCCACGGGAGTACTCACGCTTCAGGGCCACATCCATCACATAGTCTTTCTTCTCCATTTCCTTACCCATGAGTCGGCTTTTTTCTGAAGAACGGTCATACACCTTCAGTTCCTTTACGGTATAGTAAGGAAGGTTGTCAAGCATCACCTGGTTCTTTCCCTTGAAAAAGTCTTTTCCGTTGAGGAGCAGATAATCTATCTTTTTGCCGTTCACGTAAATATCGCCATTACTCTTCATTTCAGCTCCCGGCATCTGTCTTATAAGAGCGTCGAGCATGGAGCCATCAGGCACATTGAATGCGCTGGCGTTAAAGACAAGCGTATCGCCACGGTAAGCCAGCTTCACCTTGGTACCTGTCACCACCACGTCGTCGAGGGCAACATCCTGATTGAATTTCTTCTTGAGCAAAAGCGAAGGGAATGAGAATTCTTTATTGCGTGCAATATATTTAATGGTATGATTGATGCACTTCGTCTCATAGCCATCACACTCTGCCTTGATGATATAAGTAGCGGGACGTGCAGGAACACGGGTAAAATAGAAGAGGCGTTTTCCCCTTCCTCTCGTAGTCATGGTATCTATCACGTTGCTGTCCTTGTCCATCACCGTGACAAAAGCCTTCAGATAGGCTTGGGTAAACGAATCTTTCACGTCACCATAAACTTCCACTGTATGCTCTTTCTTTTTCTTTTCTTGCTGTTGCTGCAGATTGTACAGATTGTGCTGATTGCCATAAGCATAATTTGGCAATACAGCCATCAAAAACAAGAAAATCAAGTTAATAGATTTCATATTTTACCATTTTAGTTATTATTCACCACATTCTTTCACCTACAGTATTGCCCCCATCAGGCAGCCAATATACTGATAGATTTTGCAAAGATACAGTTTTTATGTTAGAATGTAGTATAATAATCTGCATTTTAATCTTTTTTATTTTTTATAAGCTCCCCATGGATATGAGTAGTTACTTTATATTTTATCCGAATACTGCAGATACGGAATATAATGGATAATTGGCAAGCCAATCCTGCTCTCTGTAAGGTGACATGGATAGGCGCATACCTTTCAATCCCTGATTGCGCTCCACAAACACCCTCAGACTCTTAGCCTGTAAATTCTCCTCAGCCTTGACTTCTATCGGAATGATTCTTTCCTCATCCTGCACCAGGAAATCTATTTCACCACGTGAATTTTCTGCCGACCAATAATAGATAGACAAGGAAGATTTCTCCTTCAGCTGCTGCAGAACATACTGTTCTGTCAGCGCCCCCTTGAAATCAGAAAACAGCACATTTCCTTCCAGCAAGCTTTGGGCAGGAATATTGCTCATAGCTCCCATCAGTCCGACATCAGACAGGAATAACTTGAAAGCTGAGAAATCCTCGTATGCAGCCAATGGCAACAGGGCTTTCTTGCAGCGGTTTACCTTATAAATCAGTCCAGCATCTTTCAACCATTCGATGGCGAGCTCAAAATCCTTTGCTCTGGCTCCTTCCTTCACGGCACCATAGATGAACTTCTTGTTTTCCTTAGCGAGTTGGGATGGAATGGATTTCCATACCATTCGGATACGAGGAACTTCTATAGCAGGGGCATGTTTGGAAAAATCACGCTCATACGCTTCAAGGATTCCTTTTTGAATGCTTCTGACTTTAGACAGATTCCCCTCACTGGCAAAAGACTGGACTACAGCCGGCATTCCCCCTACCAGATAATACTGTCGCATGCATTCTTCGAATTTATTCCGGAACATGGTTATCATATTCCAATCCTTTGACATGAGCAGTTCTACCATACGGCTTTCACCGATTGCATCCAGAAATTCAAAGAATGTAAGGGGATATAAATGCATGAAATCTACTTTACCTACAGGAAAAGAGTCATTCTGATGCATTGCTATTCCGAGCAACGAACCTGCAGCTACGACATGATATTGAGGTGCTTTTTCTGCAAAATACTTTAATGCAGTGATACCCCTGGGCGCTTCTTGTATCTCATCAAGGATAATAAGTGTATCTTCGTCTATAGAAACACCTGTACTCCATTGTATGCTATTAATAATGCGGGGGATATCAAAGTCATGAGCAAAAACTTCCCGGAGCATTTCATTGTCTTCGAAGTTTATATACGCACTACGGGTATAGGCCTCTTTGGCAAATTCCTGCATCAGCCAGGTTTTGCCAACTTGGCGGGCTCCAAGCATGATCAATGGCTTTCGGTCGTTGCTTGCTTTCCATTGATATAGGTATTTGATGGCATTTCTCTTCATAACTATCTGATTATTTGATGTTTCTGAGTGCAAAGATACATTTTTTATTTCAAATAGGACAAAAAGTCGTCCTTAAAAATGTATAAAACCACAAAAAGTCGTCCTTAAAAGTGTGGAAAATCACAAAAAGTCGTCCTTAAAAGTGTATTTATATCATACATCTAACAAAATCAATGGAACAGAAACTGATAGGAAGAGAAGCAGAACAAACATAGCGACATCGTACAGAAACAGATTACAATGAATGATTTGTTTATTTAAAAGATAACCCCTAAAAGGAAAGGGTGTGGCTCATGCCACACCCCATCTCAAAACTCCCACACTTACTTCTTACTCTTCGGCGCCTTGCTGAATTTATACATCAAATGCACCATCGCATAGCTTGGCAGGGTATTGTTCCATTTCTCGGTCTTGCCCTGTCCGCCCACCTCATACACGGTGCTCGAGAGATTCTGAAGAATATCAAAAGCCTCCGCCTTCAGCGTCAGCTTGCCTTTGCAGAACGAACGGGATAGCGAGGCATTCCATACCAGATCACTGGTATTAAACGATTTCTCGCTGTAACCACGCCTGCAATATTCCTTCAGGTCGGTAGAGAGCGAAATGCCTAGAGGCAAGGTGTAAGTCATGTTGCCACCATACTCAAAATCATAGGCATTCAATTTTTCAAAATTGCTGCGGTCGCTGGTACCATGCTTCCACTCCACCTTTCCACCCAAGTTGATGCTCAACTTGTCTTTCTGATACTTGAAGTACAAACTGTTTCCCAACTCGGTTCTGAGCACATAGCAAAGCTGAGTAGAGTTATCATCGTAAGCAATATCAAAATCCTTGCGGCGCAAACCGTTAAACCACAGACGATAATCCAGACGGAACAATCTTGCCTTGTCTAGAGCCACACCATAAGAGGTCGTTGTCCAGAAATCCCAGTTGCCGCCACCACCAATATTATCACTCATATAGGTGTAGCCACCCGTCTGCGAATTATAAGTAGTGCGGGTACCCACAAGATTGTGATAGAAATTACCCGTAGCGAAGAATCCCACATACTGCTGATTCTTGAGTCCGTTGAAACGGATGTTTGCTTCATAATGATGATACAGCGAATTCTCCAGGTCCGGATTGTTCACCCTCACCGCCAGCGGATTCGAATTGTCTCTGTATGGCATGATGCTGAAGAAATCAGGCGTCTGGCTCTGCATATAATAAATTAAGCTAATAGACTTCTTATCGTCATTACAATCGTACATAAGCGAAGGCTTGAATACCACACGTCTTCTTTTGGCTATCGTGTCGAGAGCCGATGTGTGGTAATTGAGACGCTCCTTTTCTTCAGAAATGCTCAACGACAGAGCCAGGAACGAAGAAG
Source organism: Prevotella sp. AM34-19LB (assembly GCF_003468525.1). NCBI lineage: Bacteria > Pseudomonadati > Bacteroidota > Bacteroidia > Bacteroidales > Prevotellaceae > Prevotella > Prevotella sp. AM34-19LB. The sequence continues at coordinate 4,010 of NZ_QSIG01000088.1, forward strand.
GACCATTTCTTTGGAATACAAGTTCACCACCCGTATTCTTTTTCAGCGTTTGATAGCTTCTGCTCACATCCTCGTCTATCACCCCCGAAAGCTGCTCCATGTTAGAAGGCAGCGTAGCAAACGTCAGTTCCGGATTGGATATCCAGTCGCCGCCCAGCTCATCCAGACGGTATTTCAAGCCCTTTACCGATTGATAGGATTGCTCAAAATCTGGGCCAACCCACACCGTCCATTTAGTATATGGAATTTCTATTCCATACTCAAAGCTGCCCCTTATATTATAGCTGTTCGATCTGCTATCGTTGTAATAGTTACGCAAGTCCTTCTCGCCAGTCTTGAAATACTCATTGCGGTTCAGGCTGAAAGACTCGTTTGGCTTAGAGCTGGCATAGCTTCCACTCAAGATCAGTTCGATTCTATCACCCCAAGGCAGCTTATACCACGCCAGAGCTCGCTGACTACCTGTAAAAGCATGCACTTTAGAGCGTGATTGATAGAGCGAACGGTTGGTGATGATGTCGTACAGGCTGCCACTTACATTCTGTGCAAAGGTAGAATCGATGGTCTGACTGATATCACCCCATCTTTCAGGGTTGGCAGAATAGGTAGCACTACGGTTTGACGATGAAGATTTTCTGTCGGAGTAGTCGATACGGGTATCCAGCCCAAAACCCAACGTTCCCTTCACCTGGAAGTTATTATAGAGGTTGAAACTATGGTTATCGCTGCGCGAATCATTGATACTTCTACCGAAGATATTGCCGGTAGAGGCAAAATTCTCCTGCGAACTGTGGGTCAAGTCGTGCGTATTGTCCCAGGCAAACGTAACGTTTCCCAGCTCACGTTTTTTCTGACTCTTTGATGACGTATTAAAGTCAACGCCCACCTGGCGGGTAGTTTTCTACCTCAGTTCGGGATAAGAAATAGTGCCTAAAAAAGTTGGTAATCTCCGATATTTTTTGTATCTTTGTAGGTGAAATCCAATTAGTTACAAACATAAAAAGATATCATTATGGAGATTACCAAGGACAAAGTTACAGAATTATTTTGTATTATTGATGAATT
>NZ_QSIG01000089.1:0-4857 GCF_003468525.1 Prevotella sp. AM34-19LB
AGCCATACCTCCCCATTTGGGTGAAATTTATCTTTCTTGGTATTACCATGAACAAAATTATCACCTCGATGAGTATTTTCTCGAAACTTTTTGTTAACTTTGCAGCCGAATCTTCAACTGCATCTTTAAAGATATCCATATATTGGTCAAGTCCTGTATTCATATAATTTTGCGTTTGTCGTGATTTGCAAAGTTACTGAAAATCAGCGACTTGACCAACTTTTTATAGTTAAGTTTTCATAAGCATTTCTTAATATAAGTTATTGATTTACAGACGATTAAATGTTAATTTAACGCAGTATTGAAATAATGAAGATGAAAATAGTAATCATAGATAACTATGACTCCTTTACTTATAATCTTGCCCATTTGGTAAAGGAGTTGGATGCTGAAGTGACGGTGTTCCGTAACGATCAGTTTCAGCTGCCGGAGCTTGACCGTTTCGACAAGATCATATTGAGCCCAGGACCAGGTATTCCTTCGGAGGCTGGACTTCTGATGGATGTGATCAGGAAATATGCTGGCAGAAAACCGATGCTGGGAGTTTGTCTGGGTCATCAGGCTATCGGTGAGGCTTTTGGTGCTAAACTAACCAATCTCTCTGAGGTTTATCATGGAGTAGCTACACCTTGTACTCAGTTTGGTAACGATCCTATTTTTGAAGGATTGCCTAAGCGTATCGAGATTGGCAGATATCATTCCTGGGTAGTAGATAAAAGTGGTTTTCCTGATTGCCTGGATATTACGGCTGTAAGTGATGATGGTCAGATTATGGGTCTCAAGCATAAGAATTACGATATTCGAGGCATTCAGTTTCACCCAGAAAGTGTGCTGACACCTGATGGAAAAAAGATGATTCAGAATTGGTTAGAAAAAACCTTTCAGAAGCCTAGCAGGCTGCTAAACCCCTGAGCTGATAGTTCAGCAGATGGGTGGCGCTGGATAGCATCTGGTCGGTGATATGCGCATATTGCTGCGTGGTGTTGATGTTCTGGTGTCCCAGATACCTCATGATGGTATAGAGATTCGTGCCCTGCGTCAATAATAGGGTGGCGCAGGTGTGGCGGCCCGAATGGAAGGTGATATGCTTGTCGGAGATGCAGCAGTCTTCCAGCCATACTTCCAGATGCTCGCCCAGATGATGGGGCGAGAGATGGGCGAAGAAATAGGGGGTATCATCATTCTTGGCATGAAGCTTCGAGAGAATATGGTGCGCCTCTTCCGGTAGCGGAAGCCGGAGCCAGCGCTGCGTCTTCTTCATCTTCTTATATATATAATAGGTGTCATCGCGTTTTTCGATGTCATGGATGGATAGACTCAGGATATCGCTTTTCCTCAGTCCCGTGATGCAGCTTAGCAGGAATGCCTCCTTCAGCTCGGGAGTATTACAGGGTGTTTCGCTCAGTTTGATGAGTTCCTCCTGGGTCAGGGCTGTTCTTTCCTTATACTGTGCTTTGACGCGATAGGAATGGGGCAGCAGGTCGAATGGGTTCTGCTCCAGCAATCCCTGTCTCACGGCTTCCCTCAATACCGATTTCAGGATATTCACCTTCAGATGAATGGTGCTGTCGGATAGTTTTCCGGGTGCTTTCATGTTTTTATGCAGGTCGTGGGCTGATCGGAGATAGTCGATAAACTGCTTGACGGTTTCCACATCCACCTTTTTCAGCGGAATGTCGCTTCCGCCGAAGGTCTCCAGGTGCTTCAGCATGCCCAGTACGCTGCCGCATCTTCCCTCATATATTTTCTCTCCTTCCTTGCGTCTTTCATCCGCATAGCTTCGGGTAAACTCTCCTAATGTAATACCTTTTGATTTCTTACGTGCGTTTACTGCGAATTTCTTGATTCGGCTAAAGAATGAAAACTTCATCATATCGTTTGTTGTTTAAAAAATGCTTTTTTAGTTATTTAAGTTACAAAGGTATCGCTTTTTTCTAGAATAACCAAACAAAAGGAAGAAAAGGGATAGAAAAAGCGTGATTTTGTGCAACAGTTGTACGTTAACTTTAGCGCTGCAAAGGTAGTATAATTTGTTCAATTCGCAATAATTTCAAACTCTCTTTTAATGTTTATTAATAAATTATAGTCAATATTTCTTGTTTTGTGGTCAAAAAGGGTATATTTGTGCCATTTTAGCTAAAGCAAACAACACTAAAAAGACATTTTTAGGATTTATTTCAGTCATCTGATACAGTTAACGTACAACTGTATCAGACCCCAAGTCTATCTTTTGATAAGAAGACAGGTAAGACTCAAACAAGAACGATTAGAATTATAAACTCATAACGATGATGATATATGATGAAAAAAATAGTAATGGTAATGCTTCTGCCCACTACCCTGGTGGCAAACGCATACGCCGGAACGGTTAGCGATAGCTTGCGGACTACGCTCTATTATCGCTCAGGCTATTCATTATTAGAACTCTCCTATATGGATAATGCCGCCAAGCTTGAAACCCTCAAGCAGGGGATCAGAAGCATCGGGGACAACCCCAACACGGTGCTGCAGCATGTCAAGATCCTTTCGGCAGCTTCGCCGGAAGGTAACACCAAGCTCAACAAGCGACTGGCGAAAAGGAGAGGAGAGCGCCTGCGCGACTATCTCAAGGAAATGCTGAATCTGCCAGACAGCGTCTTCACGGTTTCCTCCGCAGGAGAAGACTGGGAAGGACTCGCCCTGAAGATACAGAAAGAAAATGCGCCGTGGAGCCGCAAAGCCCTCTACATCATTCGGAACACCCCTGAATGGATCGTAAGAAACGGAAAGGTTGTAGATGGAAGAAAACGACAGCTCCAGAACCTCGATGGCGGAAAGGCATGGAAATACATGCTCGCCAACCACTTCGACAGCCTCCGCTCCGGAGCACTCGTGGTTTGCGAAATCCGACACATTGTGCCATCTGTCAGTCCGACAGATACCCTCACATTGATTCAGAATCAGCAAGGCTGCGAACAGGATTCGCTCCTGCAGAAGGATGCCCGGGATGCAGCTTCCCAGCTACAGGTATATCCTGGCGGGAATGCTGCCGAAACCGAAAATGCAGCCCATGCATCCGGCAGAGACTCCTACTATGCCCTGAAGACCAACCTGCTCTATGATGCCCTCCTCGTGCCGAACCTCGGCATCGAGACCAGCATAGGCAGGGGATGGACCCTCGGAGCCAGCGGAATGCTCGCCTGGTGGAGCAAGGATGCCAGCCACAAATACTGGAGAATCTACGGTGGAGAAATGGAAATCAGAAAATATTTCGGCAGGAAAGCCAAGGAAAAACCGATGCAGGGACATCACATCTCCCTCTACGGACAGTTCCTCACCTATGATATCGAAAACGGCGGCATCGGTCACCAGAGCAAGAAAACCTACGGAGCAGGAATGGAGTACGGATACTCACTGCCGATAGGAAGACGCCTGAACCTCGACTTCGGACTGGGCGTGGGATACATCAAGTCCCACTACAAGACCTATGAGCCGAAAGACGGATGCTACGTATATGAGGCAACCCGCAACCGCACCTGGATAGGACCTACCCGCGGCGAAGTATCGCTGGTATGGCTCCTCGGCAACGGAAACACCAATAGCAAGAAAGGAGGTAAGAAATGACTAGTATGACAGAGTTAAGACAATCAATGATCCTATTCTTCCGCGTAATCGTCTGCGCAGCCTTCTTGCTGATGATGGCAGAACTGCTCTCATCCTGCGAGCACAAGGACCTCTGCTACGACCATCCCCACCGGCAGAACGTGGAAGTGATGTTCGACTGGAGCACCGATCCCGATGCCAATCCAGCCACCATGAGCCTCTATCTCTATCCCGAGGAGGGAGGCGATCCCATCAGATACGAGTTCACCGACAAGAACGGCGGAAACATCTCTGTGGCAGCAGGCACCTACAGGGCAATCTGCGTAAACAGCGACAAGGAAACCCACCGCATCCTCGGCAAGGATCACTTCGAAACCTTCCAGGTAACATCAGCCGAAACCCGAGCCCTGCAGGGACACCTCGCCACCATGGCAGGAGCCGCACCGATGGGACGAGGCACCGAGAAGGAAAGAATGATGCAGCAGCCGGAAATGCTCTGGAGCAGTCATGCCGACCGCATCGTAGTGAAGCCAGCCGGAGAGAAGACCGTCATCAAGATGAAGCCGGAACCGAGAGTCAAGCAGTGTACGGTGGAAATCAAGAATGTGGAGAACATCAGCGGAGTGAAGGCGATGAGTGCCAGTGTATCGGGAATGACTGGTGGATGGCTCGCCGGTCTCGACCAGCTCTCGGATGAGAAGGTAACCATGCCGTTCGTAGCCGAAGCCGATGCAGCCAATAAGATGGTAAAAGGCAGTCTCACCCTCTTCGGTCACTGTCCGGTACAGCCCAACAAGCACATCCTGATGGTCTATGCGCAGCTCACCGACGGCACCAACTGGTATTACGAGAAGGATGTCACCGACCAGGTGCATGATAAGAATCAGAAAGACGATACTCACATCAAGATAGAGTTGGAGCAGCTTCCATTGCCGAAGCCAGCCCCAGGTACCGATGGTGGTCTTCAGCCGAGCGTAAGCAAATGGAATGAGATATACATAGATATCAAAATGTAGAATAGATATTGTCTATTATCAATAAGGATATTATCTATCATTAATAAGATATAAAAAACATAGTATTCCTCAAATCCGCAACCTATAGGGTTTAGTGGGATTTTGCTTGCAAAGCGACAAAATTCATTTTATTGTACATATTTCTTGCACAACAGAAATGTCGCAGACACAAAATCCCCTTACCCCATAAAGCGACTTGAGGTAATACGCTGGTTTAACCAGAAAAGCATGGTCTTTAACCAAAGTCTGTCTTGAACAG
>NZ_QSIG01000009.1:0-84770 GCF_003468525.1 Prevotella sp. AM34-19LB
AGCACCTGCATGCCGAATGCAGTGGGTCTTCCACCATCTCTTTAGAAGTTACGACAGAAATCTATCAGATATAGCCAATATCAGACTTCATTCTGTCTCAGGACACACTTTCTGGTGCAAAATTATATAAAGGAATAAACAACAGGTTTAAAAATCATTTCATAAGATACAAAAAATCGTTCAATGAAACATAATTGCCAGCAGATGAACGAATATTAATAAGAATAAAAGAAAAGATTTGCATAAGAAAGAAATAATTCGTATTTTTGCAACAAATAAAGCACACAATTAATAAAAAGTGCAAAACATATAGACAATGGAAGAACGGAAGATTATACATATCGACATGGATGCTTTCTTTGCAGCGGTAGAACAAAGAGACAATCCCGAACTGAGGGGCAAACCCGTAGCGGTAGGCTTCGACGGTCCCCGCGGTGTGGTTTCTACAGCCAGCTATGAAGCTCGAAAATGGGGCGTTCATTCGGCACAATCCATCGTTCAAGCCAAGCAGCGCTGTCCAGATCTTATTATCGTGCCCTGCCGACATGACTATTATGCAGAAATATCCCATCAGATACATCAGATATTTCAGGAATATACCGACCTCATCGAACCCATCTCCATTGATGAAGCCTTTCTGGATGTCACTCACAACAAGAAAGGGATAGAACTGGCGGTGGATATCGCCAAGGAAATCAAGACTCGTATCAAGGAGGCAACAGGTCTCACAGCCTCGGCAGGTATCAGCTATTGCAAGTTTCTCGCCAAGGTGGCATCCGATTACCGGAAGCCAGACGGGCTCTGCACCATCCATCCCGATAAGGCTCTCGATTTCATCAACCAGCTCGCTGTAGAGGATTTCTGGGGCGTAGGCAAGAAGACCCTACAGAAGATGCACTTCATGGGCATCTACAATGGTGCCGACCTACGGAAAGTTTCCGAAGAACATCTCGTAGAAGTATTCGGGAAAGCCGGACATATCTTCTACCATTTTGCAAGAGGAATAGACGAACGCCCCGTCATCACCTACCGGGAACGCAAATCCGTGGGATGTGAACAGACTTTCCTGGAGGATATCTATGCCAAGTCGGCAGTGATTATCGAACTCTACCATACGGTGATTGAACTACTGGAGCGAATCGCCAAGAGCGGTTTCGAAGGAAGGACCTTAACCCTAAAGGTGAAGTTCTCTGATTTCACCCAGATTACCCGCAGTATCTCTCAGGAGAAGATTCTGACGAAAAAGGACGATATCCTTCCCCTGGCCAAGCGACTGCTTCAACTGGTGGATTACTCTTCGATCCGCCCCATCCGTCTGTTGGGCCTATCCGTAAGCAATGCCACCTCAGAAGAAGCCCGGAAGGAAGACAAGGAGAACAGTACCCTGAAACCTAAGTACCGGGAGTTGGAACTCGAGTTTGAGGAATGGAAAGAATGAGAAAGGTGATGAGAAGGAGATGAAATGAAAGAAGAAAAGGAGATAAGCCCCGAATAGAAAGTGAAAAGCAGCTGACAGGCATATTCCTGCAGCTGCTTTTTCATTTTTACTGTTTTTTTCCAAAAACTAACTATTCATTTTCCCAAAACTAACTATAAACCTATCTAAAACAACTAACTAAAGTATTCCCTAAACAACCTTTTACCTAAAAGAAACTAATTACCTCTGAAAAACAATCCTATAAACCTAAATAACTAAAACCTATATACTTACTAAACCTATGAACTTACTAAACCTTAAACTTTTAAACCATTAAAAACTAAACTTAAAAACTTGCAAATATTACTACCTCAAATACTTGAAACAATTTATTAACTTCAAATTTCTGGTGCAAAAGTATGAAGATTCAGCGAGAGTCATGGATAAATATCGTTCAAAAAATAGCAAAAAATAGTACATTGCACTTTTTTTTGCTAAAATGAACGATTTTTGCACATTTTTCGAACGATATTTTGATTCAATGACATTTATTTTCTTGAAAAAGAATAAGGTACATCATCCTCTTGAGTACCTCGCTGCAAGTTTGGTTGCTCAGAAAGACGATAGGTAATCTGTGTTCCCTGCATCAAAGAGTTCATATCAAGATAGTTATGCTGGTAAGAATTGCCATTCAGTAACATCTCATCCACATAGCATCCCTTGCCCTCCGACTGGATATCTACTTCCTTACCATTCTCCAGATGAAGCTTCATCGACTTGAAATAAGGAGTTCCCAACACATACTGGCCACTACCAGGACAAACAGGATAGAATCCCATCGCAGAGAAGACATACCAGGCTGAAGTCTGACCATTATCCTCATCGCCGCAATAGCCATCAGGGGCTGGTGTATAGAGCTTGTCCATCACCTGGCGAATCCAATACTGAGTCTTCCAAGGCTGACCGCTATAGCCATAGAGATAGATGGCATGCTGGATAGGCTGGTTGCCGTGTGCATAATTACCCATATCCATCACCTGCATCTCACGGATTTCATGAATCGTATATCCATAGTAACTGTTGTCGAAGACAGGAGGCAGGATAAAGACAGAGTCGAGCATTTGATTGAAAGCATCCTTACCACCCATCAGCTGGATTAATCCATGAGGATCATGGAATACCGACCAGGTATAATGCCATGCATTACCCTCTGTAAAGGCATCACCCCACTTCAGAGGATTGAAAGGAGACATAAACTTGCCATCCTTCAATCTGCCACGCATCAGCTTCGTTTCCTTATCAAACACCTTCTGATAATTCATCGCACGCTTGGCAAAAGGCTTCAGCTCCTTAGCCGACTTACCCAAAGCCTTACCCAACTGATAGATACACCAGTCATCGTAAGCATATTCCAAGGTACGGGCTACACTCTCATTGATCTTCACATCGTATGGAACATAGCCCAACTTATTGTAATACTCATATCCCAAACGTCCGGTAGAGTTTACCTGAGGATGAACAGCCTGGGTACCATGAACCACAGCCTGCCAAAGCGTTTCCATATCATAACCACGTAAACCGGAAAGATAAGCATCGGCTACCACGGAGGCTGAATTATTGCCTACCATACAGCCACGATGCCCCGGGCTTGCCCACTCTGGCAGGAAACCACTCTCCTTATAGGTATTGGCAAGACCTTCCTGAATCTTCACGTTTTCAGATGGATACATCAGGTTGAGAAGAGGGAAGAGACAGCGGAAAGTATCCCAGAAACCAGTATCCGTGAACATATAGCCCTTCTGAACCGTACCATTGTAAGGACTGTAATGCACGATTTCGCCAGCAGCATCCTTCTCGTAGAAAGCACGAGGGAAAAGTAACGAGCGATAGAGACAGCTATAGAAAGTACGGAGATGATCGATACTCTCATCCTCTACCTCTATCTTTCCCAGAACTTCGTTCCAGCGCTGACGGCCCTGCTGTTTGAGCTGATCCATATCCGCCTGTCCCAGTTCCTTGAGATTCTGCATGGCCTGGGCGCTGCTGATAAACGAAGAAGCTACACGTGCCTGAATCTTTTCGCCACGCTGACTGGTTTTGAAAGTGATGATAGCACCCACGTGGTTTCCCTTCTGTTCGTTAGCAGAAATCAGTTGACCATCCTTCACACTGACAAATGCATCAAAGTCGTGATCGAACTCGATGACAAAGTAATTGCGGAAATTATCAGGTACTCCCCCACTGTTGCGGGTAGAAAAACCGATTACTTTCCGTTCAGCAGGAATCACCTGGATGCAACTTCCCTTGTCGAAGGCATCAATCACCACATTTGCCTGATCAGTCTTCGGGAAGGTGAAAGCCATCAAGCAGCGCGCTCCGTAGGGCACAACTCTGCCGTTACATCATAGTCTGCCAGATAGACACTATAATAATAAGGTGTAGCCTTCTCTGCCTTGTGAGAGAACCAGCTGGCTCGCTTCGCCTCATCAAAGACCGGTTTACCCACGGTAGGCAAGAGAGAGAACTGACCGTAATCATTGATCCAAGGACTTGGCTGATGAGTCTGCTTCAATCCTCTGATTTTCTTAGCCGCATAGGTGTATTGCCATCCATCACCCATCTTTCCGGTCTGAGGAACCCAGAAGTTCATACCCCAAGGCATTGCTATGGCTGGATAAGTATTTCCTGTAGAAAGCTCTGGGTTGGAATCAGAACCAACGAGTGGATTGACGAAATCTACGGCATTCTTTACGTTCACCTTGACAGCATGTGCCAGCAAGGTGAGACATACAAATAGTAATAAAAGTGATTTTCTTTTCATTTTCTTCTGAAAATTAGTTATTATTAGAAACTACGTAAATTATATGATGTCATATTATACATTTCCCACTTCTCCCGGCAACATACCATACTCATCTTTAAAACACTTGGTGAAATAAGAAGGAGCAGAGAAGCCCACATCATAGGCTACCTCGGAAACACTCATACTGCGGGACTCCAGCAAACGTTTTGCTTTCGCCAAGCGAGCCTTGCGAAGCAAATCTACGACAGAAGAACCCGTCATCGCCTTCACCTTACGATAAAGCTGGACGCGGCTCAAGCCAATCTGCTTACCGATATCCTCGACACCAAACTCGCTATCCGAGAGATTCTTCTGAATGATGGCGTGAAGCTGTTTCAGGAACTGCTTATCGCGATCTTCCAGATGAGAATCGGCAATTTCCAGCTCTGCCTCCAAAGTGCCCTGGAAAAGATGCTTCAGAAGCTTGCGCTGCTTCAACAGATTCTCAATACGTGCCAGGAGTACCTTGCTGTGGAACGGCTTGATGATGTAGGAATCGGCACCATGCTCATAACCCTCGGCACGATGCTCTTCCAGATTCTTCGCCGTAAGCATAATGACAGGGATATGAGAGGTTGCAGTATGGGTCTTCAGATTCTGCGTAAACTCCAGACCATCCATCACCGGCATCATCACATCACAGACCACCAGGTCAGGAACTTCCGTCTTGGCAACATCCAGACCTTCCTTACCATCGGCAGCTTCCAAGACAATATAATCATCCTGCAGAAGGGTATGTTCGTACTGACGGATATCATTGTTGTCATCGATAACCAAGACGGTTGGCTTATTCGCATGTTCGCTCAGCACCTGCTGTACTTTTCCACTTTTTCTCTCTCCATCGTCGATATATTGCAGTTCTGACTCACTAATCAAAGTTTTACATTCTGATAAAGAAGCATTTACAGAGTTATCCACGTTATCCACATCCGTGTGGATAACTAGCGACTTATCTTCCTGCTCACGAGGAATCACCACGAAAAAGTCGGATCCCTTACCCAATTCACTTTCTACACGAGCCTCGCCATGATGCAATTCAACAAACGACTTCACCAAAGCCAAGCCGATGCCCGTACCGCTTGCAGCTCCCTTAGCCTGGAAGAAACGCTCGAAAATCTTGCCAGCCTCTTCCTGCGAGATTCCCTTACCGGTATCCCTCACATCCAGACGGAACTTTCCATCCTCGTCTTTCAGAGATACAAAAATATCACCACCGGCAGATGTATATTTCAAGGCATTGCTCAGAAGATTGAAGACAACACGAGCTATCTTCTCCTTATCAGCAACCACCTCCTGAGAACCGACAGAATCAGATATATCCAAATGGAGCTTGATTTGCTTACGCTCAGCAGTAAGCTGGAAATCGCCTACCCACATTTTCAAAGCTTTCACCAGATCGAAGCGATAGAGCGTCAACTCCATCTTTCCGTTCTGAATCTTTCGGAAATCGAGGATGCTGCTCACCAGTTGCTGAAGAGCTACCGCATTACGCTTCACCATCTTTAAGAGTTCACGACTCTTTCCCTTGACGCAACTGTCCTCCAGAAGCATCTCCACAGGATCGGCTATCAATGTCAATGGAGTACGGAGCTCATGACTGATATTCGTAAAGAACACCAGGCGGGAATGGGTGAGTTCCAACACCTCCTCGTTCAGTCGTTTCAACTCAGCGTTCTTGCTTTCCAATTCCCCATTCACTCTTTTCAATTCTCCATTGGTTCTCGCCAGTTCCTCATTCAGTTTAGCCTTCACCACATAACTGCGGAAAATCATAGCAGCAGCGACAATACAAACCAGCAAGAACAGGCACAAGCCTATCAACATCACTTTCTGGGAATTATAGTCAGAAAGATACCGATCCACCTGTTTATGCAAAGCCTTCAGATTATGAGCCTGTCGCTCAGCGTCTCTGGCTTCCATCAACGTAAGTTCCGCATTTTCCCGGGTAATGATAGATGTACTGAGATAGTTTTTCCGCTCAAAAGGCTGATGCTTCAGAATCTTCATCGCCAAGGCAATCACCTCATCACCCTTGGTAGGATAAAGATAGGAAGCCTCAAAGATGCCATCGCGCACCAGCTCCAGGCCACCACCCCTGGTAGCCATTCCATCAACACCCGTAAATTTATAACGATGCTGCAGCCCCATCTGCTTGGCGGCCTCGTAGGCACCCCATGCCAGACGATCGTTGTGAGCAAAGACATAATCAAAATCCTGTGTCTTCTTCAGGATGCGCTTCATAGCCTGAACGCCTCCTTCCTCCTTCCAGTTACCTCCTTCAGAAGCAATAACCTGGATACCCGGATATGGTTTGATGGCATCCATGAAACCAAGATGGCGCTCCATGGCAGGCGAAGATCCATCCAATCCACAGATTTCAACAATACGTCCCTTACCCTGAAGCTTTTGAGCTATAAAGGTACCCATCGACTTACCGATATGATAGTTGTCGCAGCCGATGAATGCAGTATATTTATCGGTATTGGAGAAACGATCATACAGAATCACCGGGATTCCCTTTTCGTAGGCACGCTCAACCGCCTTGGAAATCGCACTCAACTGATTAGGAGAGATGACCAGCAAGTCCACGCCCTCATCCACGAACTGATTAACCTGCCTGTTCTGCAACACATTGTCATCATTAGAGGAAGCAAGCTTCACGATAATCGAATCATTGAGATATTCTCCCATCTTCAGCTCATCATTGAGCTTGTTGCGCCAGATATCCTCGGAGCATTGGGATACACCAATGACAAACTTCTTTGGCTGCTGCTTGCATGCTGCCAAAGAAAGTCCCAAACCTATATATATAATAAGGTATAAATAGCGTTTCATATATATATATATTGTATTGTTTAAATTTATAGATTGAGAGGCTCTAAAAGAGTTGCCTCTATAAGAGTTACGGTGCAAAGTTACTATTTTTTTTTGGATTTTAGTGTATTTGGTGCGTTTTTTACAAATTAAGGTTCATTTTTTATAAAGAGAATCTGCAGAAATCATCGTATCTTTGCAGCGGATAAAGGAAACAACTCCTTCTTCCGAAAACAGAGAATTAATATAATGCAATAACTAGAGAATAGATAACATTAGTATAAACAACAAAACTAACTATATTATGGCTGAAGTTAAAAATTTTAGAGTAGAGTCAGACCTTTTAGGTGAACTCAAAGTTCCTGCTGAAGCACTTTACGGTGTACAGACACAGCGCGGTATCAACAACTATCACATTTCCCGTAAGACTATGAAAGCTTACCCTGATTTCATCATCGCTATCGCTTACGTGAAGTTGGCAGCTATCGAGACCAACCATACCCTCGGTGTGATCAACGATGAAATTTCGGGTTCTATCTCTCAGGCTTGCCGCGAGATCATCGAAGGCAAATGGCATGAGAACTTCCCTATCGACATGGTACAGGGTGGTGCTGGTACTTCTGTAAACATGAATGCCAACGAGGTGATAGCTAACCGTGCACTCGAAATCATGGGTCACGAGAAGGGTGACTATCAGTTCTGCTCTCCTAACGACCATTGCAACTGTGGACAGAGCACCAACGATGTTTACCCAACCTCAATCCGTTTGGCTTTGATTCGTATGAATACACACCTGGTGGGTGCTTTGACTGGTTTGATCAGCGCATTCCGCTACAAGGCAGACGAATATGCAGACGTTATCAAGATGGGCCGTACTCAGTTGCAGGATGCAGTTCCAATGTCTTTCGGTCAGGAATTCAATGCATACGCCAACAACCTGGAAGAGGAAATCCTCAATCTGGAGCGCAACGTGAAGCTCTTACATGAGATCAATATGGGTGGTACTGCTATCGGTACAGGTTTGAACGCTGTTCCTGGCTTTGCTAAGCTTTGTGCTGCCAACCTCAGCAAGTTGACTGGCGAAAACTTCGAAACAGCTACCGACCTGGTAGAGGCTACCCCTGATACCGGTGCTTACGTAAGCTACTCTTCAGCTCTGAAGCGCTTGGCAATCAAGCTATCTAAGATCTGTAACGACCTCCGTTTGATGGCTTCTGGTCCTCGCTGCGGTCTGAACGAAATCAATCTCCCTGCCAAGGCACCAGGTTCTTCTATCATGCCAGGTAAGGTGAACCCTGTTATCCCTGAGGTAACCAACCAGGTTTGCTTCAAGGTAATCGGTAACGATGCTACTGTAAGCTTCGCAGCAGAGGCTGGTCAGTTAGAGTTGAACGTAATGGAGCCTATCATCACCGAGAGCCTCTTCGAGAGCTTGACATGGATGAAGAACGCTATCGAGACTTTGACTTCCGAGTGTATCCTCGGCATCACCGTCAACAAGGAGCGCTGCTACGAGATGGTAAAGAACAGTATCGGTATCGTTACTGCCCTCAATCCTATCATCGGCTACAAGAAAAGTACGAAGGTTGCTAAGGAAGCTCACGCCACAGGCCGTTCCGTTTATGACATCGTCATCGAACAGGGCATTCTGAGCAAGGAAGAGCTTGACAAGGCACTCGATCCTAAGGAGATGTTGCAGTCACACAAATTTACCCTGAAATAAATTTTCCATAACCAGTCAGCTGATTAGCTGACAAACAAAAAACCTGTAAGCGTATTCCTATCAAGGGAATATAGCTTACAGGTTATTTGTTATACATAAAGCTTATATGCCATGTAAGGGCAAAAGCCTTCAACATCAGCCTTGGTTCCGATATGCCAGCGGCGTCATTCCCGCTTTCATCTTAAAGAAATTCGTCATGGCACTCTGATCACTGAAATGAAGATGATTTGCTATTTCTCCCATAGTCATATCCGATTGCTTCAGGAGATTGCAGATTTCCTTATAAAGCAGGGAGGTGATGTGGTCATTCACGGTGGTTCCCGAAATATCCTTGATCATCCTGGAAAGATAAGGTGCCGAGACATTCAACTTGTCGGCATAGACCTGATCTGCCGCTCGGTCTTGAAATGACGATACAGAAGATGAAGGAAAATCTCATAAACTTCCTTCTTGTGGCGCAAATCGCGAGTCACCGATACATTCTCGTAAGGAAGTTCCGAAACCAGAAGCTTCAAAACATTCACCATCGACTGGATCATCTCTACCTTGTAGATGTGCTGATGACGCACGATATCACGAATCATGTGAAAGATATCGATGGCAGCTTTCTGCTTGTCATCCGATAACTGATACACCACATCGGCCGTAATCTCCTCATCCACCAGGATGCACTCTGCCATAAAATCCGCCGACATCTCGGAAAAAGCAATGACATGCTTGGGCGAAACGACCAGCAATTCACCTGCCGAAAACGTCCTGTCGGAATCATTGGCTTCAGTACCTTGCTGAAGTACCCCCATATTGATGTTTCCCTTGGTCACCAACACGAGTTTCGTGAACAGGGTGCGCTCTTGAGCCATCTCTATAAAATCCTTTTCGCATAGATTGTCTATATAAATATGTGCGGCATAAGCCCCAAAGATACTTTCAAGATGGTGTCGAGCGGCAAACTCTTTCAAATTATAAACTTGTTGCTGCTTCATAAAGACCCAAATTTTTAGTTGAGGGCAAAATTACTATTTATTTTTGAAAAATGCAAGAAATGTATGGATAAAAAATGTGAAGAACTTCTAGCAGATTTGGTTATCAACAATCGTTATCCGAACAAGGCTAAACTGATTATCAAGCACTTATATTTCTTTTCCACAGTTATCAACACCCCTGTGGAAAACTTTATCAAGACTTTTGTGGAAAAATGTGGAAAAGTTTGGCGCACAAAAAAGACACTAACTAAAAAGTTAGTGTCTCAATGTAGCGGGAGGGGGCCACGATCCCTCGACCTCCGGATTATGAATCCGACGCTCTAACCAGCTGAGCTATCCCGCCATCCTTACAAGTCATTTCTGATTTGCGGGTGCAAAGGTACAACAATTATTTGATTCCACCAAATTTTTTCGGAGAATTTTTCGAAAAAAGTTTGTTTTTTCTTTTTTTTGCTCAAATTCCGACCTATTTACACCTATTATATATATAAAAAAAGCGAAAAAGAAAGGATTTCTAATTTTTTTGTGTAACTTTGCAGGCTGAAACGATAGCTGTTCACCTCGAAATGATGAGAAAACAGCTTACTAGAAAAAAAGAAATGCTTAGAATTAAGAAATTAGACATATTTATAGCCAAGCAATTTGGACTTCTCTTCATGGGAACCTTCTTCATCTGCCAGTTTGTGCTGATGATGCAGTTCCTGTGGCGATATATCGACGATCTCATCGGAAAGGGAATCTCGATGGACGTGATGGCGCAGTTCTTCTGGTACATGGGCCTGATGCTCGTACCGCAGGCTTTGCCGCTTGCCATCCTCCTCTCCTCACTGATGACTTTCGGTAATCTCGGCGAAAGTTCAGAGCTCACTGCCATCAAGGCTGCCGGCATCTCTCTGATGCAGGCTTTCCGCTCGCTTATCGTCATCACCGTCATCATCATGTTCGGTTCCTTCTACTTCCAGAACAATGTTGGTCCACACTCCAACCAAAAGCTGGCTCAGCTCCTCATCTCCATGAAGCAGAAGAGTCCGGAACTGGAAATCCCGGAAGGCATCTTCTACGACGGAATCCCAAACTGCAATCTCTACGTGCAGAAGAAGGACCTGAATACAGGAAAGCTCTACGGCATCATGATCTATCGCATGACAGACAGCTACGAAGATGCCGCCATCATCCTTGCCGACTCGGGAATGCTGCAAAGTACAGCCGAGAAGAAGCACCTCGTGCTGAGTCTTTACAGCGGAGAATGGTTTGAGAATATGAAGAGCAGTGAATTCGGCAACAGCGCTGCCGTTCCATACAGAAGAGAAACCTTCGTTTCCAAGAAGATCGTGCTCGACTTTGATGCCGACTTCAACCTTACCGATGCCTCGTCGCTTGCCAACAATGCCAAGGGAAAAGGTCTGTCGGAGATCTTCCACTCCATCGACTCCATCAACGGACTGTATGATTCCATAGGAAAGAACTATCTTTCGGAGGCAAATGCCCGATTCTACCGCACGACGCAGGTAAACAAGGCAGATTCGCTGAAAGAAATCAAGAAGGGACAAACGGAGAATTTTGACACCTTATATAATAAGCTCTCGAACGACAAGAAACTCCGGGCACTCAATGATGCACAGATGACAGCACAGCAGGAGCTCACCGACCTTAACTTCAAGGCAATGGTTACGAGTGATGCCGACTATATCATCAGGCAACACAAGATAGAAGCAATCAAGAAATTCACGCTGGCACTATCCTGCCTGATTTTCTTCTTCATCGGAGCCCCACTGGGTGCCATCATCCGAAAGGGTGGATTGGGATTCCCAGTCATCATCTCCGTATTCGTGTTCATCATCTTCTACATCCTCGACAACACAGGCTACCGAATGTCGAGATTGGGAACCTGGACCATCTGGTTCGGCCAGGGACTGGCTCCAGCCGTACTGGCACCAATCGCCGTATTCGTCACCTATAAGGCAACCAACGACTCAACGGTGTTCAATATGGAAATGTACAAGATGTTCTTCATGAAACTGCTCGGTCTCCGTATCAAACGCCACGTCTTCGGCAAGGAGGTCATCATCGAAGAGCCGAAATATACAGAAGATGCACAGCGACTGGAAAAGCTCAACAGCGATATCTATATATATAATAAGGTACACGAGCTGAAGAAGCTTCCAAACTTCATCAACGTGTTCTTCAAATACCAGCCCGACAACGAGATTGAACGCATTAGCGATGAGCTTGAAAACGTGATAGAGGATCTGACCAATACCAGGAACAAGGTCATCCTTCACAATCTCAACCTCTACCCTATCCTCGCTACGAAGGCTCATACCCGCCCATTCGAACGCCAGTGGCTCAACATTCTTGCAGCCATCATCGTACCTGTGGGCATCGTACTCTACCTGAGAATGTGGCGATTCAGAATCCGACTCTACCGAGATCTGAACACCATCAAGCAGAGTAATGCAAACATCATCAGTCAGATAAAAGAAATGTAACTATAAAAAGTATCAAACAAATGGCAGATATCAAACTCAATAGCATCGAAGATGCAGTAAAGGACTTCCAGGAAGGTAAGTTTGTCATCGTTGTAGATGACGAAGATCGCGAAAACGAGGGCGACCTCATCATCGCCGCAGAGAAAATCGACGCAGAGAAGGTAAACTTCATGCTCAAGAACGCAAGAGGTGTGCTCTGCGCCCCTATCACCCTGAGCCGATGTGAGGAACTCGACTTGCCTCATCAGGTATCAGACAACACATCCATGCTCGGCACCCCATTCACTATTACTGTGGATAAGCTGGAGGGTTGCTCAACAGGAGTATCAGCCCACGACCGTGCAGAGACTATCAAGCACTCGCCGATCCGGCATCTACCCCACAGACATTCGGCCGCCCAGGTCACATCAATCCTCTCTATGCCCAGGACAACGGTGTATTGAGAAGAAGCGGACATACCGAGGCTGCCATCGACCTCTGCAGAATGGCAGGACTCTATCCAGCAGGCGCCCTTATGGAGATTATGAACGAAGATGGAACCATGGCACGCCTACCACAGTTGATGGAGATGGCAAAGGAATGGAACCTCAAGATTATCTCTATCAAGGATATGATTGAGTACCGACTCAAGAAAGAATCGCTCATCGAGGTGGGCGAAGAGGTAGATATGCCTACAGAAGACGGACACTTCCGTCTGATTCCTTTCCGCCAGGCAAGCAACGGACTTGAGCACATGGCACTCATCAAGGGTGAATGGAAGGAAGATGAGCCCATCATGGTCCGCGTACATTCATCTTGCGCCACAGGCGACATTCTCGGAAGCAAGCGATGCGACTGCGGACAGCAGCTGCACAAGGCGATGCAGATGATCGAGAAAACAGGCAAGGGTGTAGTCATCTATATGCAGCAGGAAGGCCGAGGCATCGGATTGATGAACAAGATAGCAGCCTACAAGTTGCAGGAAGAAGGATACGATACCGTAGATGCCAACGTACACCTCGGTTTCAAGCCAGACGAGCGCGACTACGGA
The DNA here is from genome assembly GCF_003468525.1 of Prevotella sp. AM34-19LB. Classification (NCBI taxonomy): domain Bacteria; kingdom Pseudomonadati; phylum Bacteroidota; class Bacteroidia; order Bacteroidales; family Prevotellaceae; genus Prevotella; species Prevotella sp. AM34-19LB. Next base: position 13,299 of record NZ_QSIG01000009.1, read on the forward strand.
TGTGGGGCACAGATGCTCCGCCACCTCGGCGTACACAAGATGCGCCTGCTCACCAACAACCCTGTAAAGCGTGTTGGGCTGGAGGCTTACGGACTCGAAATCACAGAGAATGTTCCTATAGAAGTAGTACCAAATGAGTACAATGAGCGCTATCTCAAGACCAAGAGAGACCGCATGGGGCACACTTTGCACCTCGGATAATGTAAATTATGTTATTATTTTGCATCAAACTGCGAAATAATGAATAATTTTCTTCCGAAAAAGAAATAAAATGCTTAATTTTGCACTCGATTAATTAACAATAAAATAGAATTATGGCACAATTATCTGATCGTCTTAACAGATTGGCACCATCAGCAACGCTGGCGATGTCACAGAAGAGTAGTGAAATGAAAGCTCAGGGTATCGATGTAATTAACATGAGTGTAGGTGAACCAGACTTCAACACGCCAGACAATATCAAGGAGGCTGCGAAGAAGGCTATTGATGAGAACTTCTCACGTTACTCACCAGTTCCTGGTTATCCTGACTTGCGAAAAGCTATTGTTGCCAAATTGAAAAAAGAAAACGGACTTGACTACACAGTCAACGAGGTAATCGTGGGCACCGGTGGCAAGCAGTGCGTATGCAACGCTGTACTGGCACTCGTAAACCCTGGCGACGAGGTAATCATCCCTGCACCATACTGGGTAAGCTACCCACAGATGGTGAAGTTGGCAGGCGGTACTCCAGTCATCGTGAACGCAGGTTTCGACCAGGACTTCAAGATGACAGCCGAGCAGCTTGGGAACGCAATCACCGAGAAGACCAAGATGCTCATTCTCTGTTCACCAAGCAACCCTACCGGAAGTGTATATTCCAAGGAGGAGTTGGCTGCACTGGCAGAGGTTCTGAAGAAGCATCCAGAGGTATTCGTTTTGGCAGACGAGATCTACGAGCACATCAACTATATTGGCAAGCACCACAGCATTGCACAGGAGCCAGGCATGAAGGAGCAGGTGATCATCGCCAATGGTGTATCCAAGGCATACGCCATGACAGGATGGAGAATTGGTTTCCTCGCAGGTCCAGAGTGGATCATCAAGGGTTGCAACAAGCTGCAGGGGCAATATACCAGCGGTACCTGCTCAGTAAGCCAGAAGGCTGCTGAGGCAGCCTACACACTCGACCAGGGTGCAGTAGAGGAGATGCGCATAGCTTTCGAGCGTCGCCGCAACCTCATCGTGAAGCTCGCCAAGGAGGTACCAGGACTTGAGGTCAATATGCCACAGGGTGCCTTTTATCTCTTCCCTAAGTGCAACAGCTACTTCGGCAAGAGCAATGGTGAGAAGACCATCAACAACTCTACAGATTTCGCAATGTACCTCCTGGAGGAGGCTCACGTAGCAACAGTAGGTGGAGATGCCTTCGGTGATCCAGACTGCTTCCGCATGAGCTATGCCACAAGCGATGAAAACATCGTAGAGGCAATCCGCCGCATCAAGGAAGCTCTGAGCAAATTGAAATAAAAATAGGAGAAAAGAGTCCTAAAAAGGTCAACTTTGTAAGAAAAAAGCAAGATATTGGCAAAAAATGAGCCAATATCTCGTTAAAACTTCTTAATTAGGACGATAGTTTCTCAATATTTATTATCTTTGCCAAGGGAATTTGGATAACCTAAGCGTGTTTATTCAAGACAACACAAACTAGGCATACAAAACAACTACAATAGAGCGAGAAATAAAAAAGAAATATTAATAATTTATTAACTAATAATTTAAAAAAGTAAAAATTATGGCAACTACAAAACAAGCAGCCCCAGCTAAGAAGTCTGAGGGCTTTCAGGGAGTAAGAGGCGCATTCTGGATCATCGTGGTATGTGCTATCATCGCATTCACATTGTTCTTCACATGGTTCGGTAACGACATGCACTTCCAGGATCCAGGTATCCAGGATCACCCAGCAGACATTTGGGGTACAATTTACAAGGGTGGTGTAATCGTACCAGTTATCCACACATTGTTACTCACAGTGTTGGCTATGACTATCGAGCGTTGGTTGGCTCTTAAGACAGCTACAGGTACAGGTGCTCTTCCTAAGTTCGTAGCAAACATCAAGTCTGCATTGAACGCTAACGATTTCGCTAAGGCTGAGCAGCTCTGCAACAAGCAGCGCGGTACAGTTGCTAACGTAGTATTGGCTTCTTTGAACGCTTACAAGTCTATGGAGTCTGGTGCTAACGCATCTTTGAAGAAGGCTCAGAAGGTAGCTAAGATCCAGCAGGCTCACGAGGAGGCAACTCAGTTGGAGATGCCAACTTTGACAATGAACTTGCCTATCATCGCTACAATCGTAACTCTCGGTACATTGACAGGTCTTCTCGGTACTGTAACCGGTATGATCAAGTCATTCCAGGCCATGGGTGAAGGTGGTGGCGCTGACTCAGCAGCACTTTCTGTAGGTATTTCTGAGGCGTTGATCAACACCGCATTCGGTATTTTGACATCTTGGTGTGCTGTAGTATCTTACAACACATTTACAAACAAGGTTGATAAGTTGACATACGCACTCGACGAGGTAGGTTACTCAATTGCTCAGACATACGAAGCTAACCACGCAGAAGAGGCTTAATTTTTGCTAACCCTTTAAAATTTTATCGCTATGGGTAAAGTAAAAATTAAGAAGAGTGACATCTGGATTGATATGACGCCTATGTCAGACGTTATGACCCTGCTGCTTACCTTCTTCATGCTCACCTCTACATTCGTAAAGAATGAGCCAGTGAAGGTAAACACACCAGGTTCTGTGTCTGAGATTAAGGTGCCAGAGAACGGTGTCTTGACCATCTTGGTAAGTCCTGAAAAGGACAAGGCCGGAAAACCAACCGGCGAAGGCCAAGTATTTATGAGTATTGATAATACCGATCAGTTGGGAGCAGCACTGAGCACAATGACAAGCAACTTCGGCGTGTCTTTGAGCCCTAAGCAGATTGAGACATTCAAGAGCGAGGGTACATTCGGTGTTTCTATGAGTGACATGAGCACTTATCTGTCTATGAACGCTGCAAAGCGTCCACAGTATCTCCAGACTAAGGGTATTCCTCTCGACAGTATCAAGGGTGGCATGAGCGAGTTCCAGCAGTGGGTTGACGCTGCTCGTAACGCTAACGAAGACATCAAGATTGCCCTCAAGGCAGATGCTTCTACACCTTACAAGACAGTGAAGAGAGTGATGAACGAACTCCAGGACATGGATGAGAGTCATTACTATATGATTACACAGTTAAAACAACAGGGGGACGAATAAATGGCAAAGAAAGAAAGCAAACAAAAGAAAATGAATGTCCGCGTAGACTTTACGCCTATGGTGGATATGCTCATGCTTCTTATCACGTTCTTCATGCTGTGTACATCTTTGAGCAAACCTCAGACTATGGAGCTGACTATGCCAAGTAATGACGAGAATACTCAAGATGACCAGAAGAACGAGGCGAAAGCTTCTGAGACTATTACCCTCTACGTAGCAGCTGATAACAAGATTTATTATGGTGCTGGTATCCCTAACTACAACGATCCTACATGGATCAAGGAGACAACATGGGGTAGCCAGGGTATCCGTAAGGTCTTGAGAGAGCACGCTACAGAGAACGGTACACGTCCTGTAGAAAGAATTTCGCTCGCTGTTAAGGAGTTGAACATGGATCGTCAGAAGAATCCTAAGCAGTATCCTGATAGCATCTATCAGAAGAAGCTCAGCGATTTGAAGGCTGGTAACTTGAAGGATGGTAAGATTCCTACTCTGACCATCGTCATCAAGCCAACCGACAACGCTTCTTACAAGAATATGGTTGACGCTCTCGACGAAATGCAGATTTCAAACATTGGTACTTACGTCATCGATAAGATTAACGCAGACGATGAGAAGCTTCTCGAGTCTAGACACGTTAAGATGTAAGATGAGTAACAAACAATTTTAAACAAGAAAGAAATGGCAAAAATAGATCTTTACGATCCTAAATGGGTCGAAATGGTTTTCGCCGGAAAGAACAAGGAGTATGGTGCATACCAGCTCCGTAAGGGTACTTCCGGTCGAAACATCAAGTCTCTTCTGATCTTGGTCATTGCTGCAGCTCTCGTGGGTGGATTCTTGGCTTGGAAAGTTATCGAACAGAAACAAGCTGAAGAACAGCAGGCATATATGGAAGCTATGGAGTTGGCTCAACTCCAGCAGCAGGCTAAGAAGGAAGAAAAGAAGAAGGAGCCAGTGAAGCCAAAGATTGAACCTAAGAAGGAGATACCTGTGGCTCGCGAAACTCAGAAGTTTACTGCACCTGTCATCAAGAAGGATGAACTCGTAAAAGAGGAAAACCAGGTTAAGCAGATGGATAAACTGGACGAAAAGGTTGCTGTCGGTACTGAAAACAAGGAAGGTGTGAAGGACCGTACAGTGGAAGCAGTGAGAAGTGAGATTGCGGTAGCAGCTCCACCTCCACCACCAGCTCCAAAACCTGAGGTTGCAACAAAGGTCTTCGATGTTGTAGAGGAGATGCCTTCATTCCCTGGTGGAAATGGAGCTTTGATGCAGTATCTGGCTAGCAACATCAAGTATCCTGTCGTAGCACAGGAGAACGGCGTACAGGGTCGTGTTATCGTTTCATTCGTGGTAGAGCGTGATGGTTCTATCTCTGATGTTAAGGTAGCTCGTTCTGTGGACCCTTCACTTGACCGCGAGGCACAGCGTGTCGTTAAGAGCATGCCTAGATGGTCTCCAGGTAAGCAGAATGGTTCTACTGTACGTGTAAAGTATACTGTACCAGTTGTATTTAGATTGCAGTAATAGAATGAAAAGAATATCTTATATTTATATAGGATTAACAGTACTATCAATGGCTTTCTTCTCGTCTTGTGGCGAGAAGAAAGCCAAAGATGGTAGAACTGATACTCCTACTTCAGGCACAATTGAGTTTGTGGCTGATGAGAGTTTGAGTCCTATCATTGACGAAGAAAGAAGTCAGTTTGAGTTCGAGTACCCAAAGGCCAAGCTCAAACCAAAATACACAGATGAAGTCACAGGACTTCAGATGATCAAGGATTTCAAGACAGCACTCCTCTTCACTACCCGTAATCTGAAAGATAGTGAGATTGCATACTTGAAGTCGAAGAGCAATGTGATTCCTTCCGTTTTCCCTATCGGATACGATGGTCTGGCATTCATTGTCAACAAGAACAATACCGATACTTGCATCACAGTGAATGACATCAAGCGTGTTCTTACAGGAAAGGCGACCCAATGGAGTGATATTGTTCCTGGATCCAAGAGAGGTGATATCGAGGTCATATTTGATAATACCCGCTCTGCAACCACCAACTTCGTAGTAGATTCTGTTCTACACGGCGAAAAGATGGGTGCGAAGATAATGGCTGCCAAAACAAGCAAGCAGGTCATTGACTTCGTTGACCAGAATCCAGGTTCTATCGGTGTTATCGGATCGAATTGGTTGAACGACCGACGCGATTCCACCAACACAACCTTTAAGAAGAATATTCATGTAATGCAGGTATCCATCAAGGAGAAAGCTACCCCTATGAACAGCTGGAAACCTTACCAGGCATACCTGTTGGATGGAAGATATCCATTCGTTAGAACTATATACGCTATCGTGGTTGACCCTCATAAGGCTTTGCCTTGGAGCTTTGCCAACTACATTTCCAATCCTAAGGGACAGCTTATCCTCTTCAAGACGGGCTTGCTTCCTTACAGAGGTGATATTACGATTAAGACAGTTAATGTTAAACGTTAAAAGTTTAGATAGAAAGTAGAATTATGAAAGCAGTTAAATATTTAGTAGCAGGTTTGCTCGTCATGGGTTTGGCAGCTCCTGCAATGGCACAGGACGTTAACTACAAGGATGCTCTGAAGCCAATAGAAGCAACATTAAAGGCTGGTAACGTAGATGCCAAGCTTTTGCCAAGGTTCTCAAGGAGTATCAGAAGGAGTACAAGAAGGATCCTAAGGCACTCGTTGCTTTGGGTAATGCTCTCGTCATCAACAAGGACTACACCAATGCCATGGCTGTAGCTGATGCTGTCATCGCTAAGTACAAGAGTTGTGGTGATGCTTATATCCTCAAGGGCGATATCTACGCTATGCAGGACAATGGTGGTGAGGCTGCTTCTTGGTATAAGAATTGTATGACTATGGACCCTAAGAATCCTCAGGGTTACATCAGCTATGCTAACGTTTACCGCAAGATTGACCCACAGGCTTCTGCAGAGGCTTTGAACAAGTTGAGAACAGTAGATCCTAACTACCCTATTGAGGCAGAAACTGGTCACAACTACTACTCTATCGGTAGCTACGACAAGGCTTATGAGAACTTCTCTAAGGCTAACTTGAATACTATGGAAGAGTATATCTTCTACGAGTACTGCTTCACTACATACGTATTGAACAAGAAGGATGAAACTCTCAACCTTTGCAAGAAAGGTATGCAGAAGTATCCTAAGGATACAGCTTTCTTGATTCTGGCTTTGCGTGCATCTGTTGATACTCAGAACTTTACTGAGGCTCTCCAGTATGCTAACAGCATCATGACTAACAACGATATCAAGAAGAACTCCAGTATCTACTCTTACTATGGTCTGGCACTCGCTGGCAACAAGCAGTTTGACCAGGCTTTGGAGCAGTACAACAAGGCTCTGGAGGTAAACAAGGAAGACTTCAAGCCATATCAGTACATCTCTGAGGCATACAAGGGTATGGGCAATGAGGATAAGGCTATCGAGTTCGCTCAGACATATATGGATAAGAACCCTAACGTGTCACCATCAGACTATGTAAAGATGGCAGAGATCTACAATGCAAAGGCTCAGAAGGGTGGCGATCAGAAGGAGGCTAACGTTGATAAGGCTATCAACGTATATAACAGCTTCGCTGAGAAGTATCCACAGCTGAAGGCATACGCTCACCTCCAGGCTGCCAACATCGCATTCCAGAACGAGTTGGACGACAAGGCTCTTTCTAACTATGAATTGGTTATCAAGGAACTTGAGAGCAAGCAGTATGATGAGGATGAGAAGGGCTACCTGATGCAGGCTTACAAGAACGCCGGTTACATCTACTGGGGTTCTAAGAAGGACCTGACAACAGCTCAGCCATACTTCGAGAAGCTGATCAAGCTTGATCCAAACAACTCTCTCGCCAAGAAGGCTTTAGGTCTTGACGAGGAGCAGCAGGCACAGTAAATTACGAAACAAGAACATAATTAAAGGGGTGATAGCTATGTGATATGGCTTTCACCCCTTTTTTTGTGATATGAATCAGACCATAAACGAAAAGAGCGATTCCAAAGGAACCGCTCTCAATGTTTTATTGTAACTAAAAGTATCTTTCCATAATAAATTATGGAAGACTGATTGCCTCATTAGGACAAACATCAGCACAAGTACCGCACTCTGTGCAGAGATCTGGGTTGATTGAATACTTCTCGCCCTCAGAGATTGCACCTGATGGACACTCGTCAATACATGTACCGCAAGCGATACAATCGTCACCAATTACGTATGCCATAATTCTAAATATTTAAAATGTTAATAATGTCTCTGTATAAATGCTCATCTAGTAATAGGCACATTACCTACTTTTGATGGTGCAAAGATAACAATTATTTTCGAGATACCTACAAATAGGTATGACTTTTTTCTTGATTTTACTCAATTTATACTTTATCGAAATAAATTAGTACAATAAGAAGCCAACCTTGCCGTTTATTAATAATAACGAAGAACAAATAGCAAATATGAAGAGAATCATACTGATGGCTCTAATAGCCTTTTATACAGGTATCAATGGCATGGCACAGCTTAGGACGGTAGAAAATCGCCCATATACCGATTTGCGCCCTTTCCATTTCGGTGTACTCATCGGAACACATGCGCAGGATATTGAGTTTCAGAATACCGGAATCACCCAATACATCGATGCCAACGGTATCGAGCAGCCTTCTCATGTCACTGTAGATCAAGACCGTTGGGATATGGGATTCACCGTTGGCGTACTAGGAGAATTCCGTCTTAACAGAAGCTTCCAGTTCCGTGTAGCCCCTGCCATGTACTTCGGTACTCGCCACCTCACCTTTTATAACCTCTTGGAGAAAGATGGTGCAGGAAACGCCATCGTACAGCATCAGGAGATGAAGACTGCCTACATTTCTTCCGCTATGGACCTGATTTTCGCAGCCGAGCGGTTCAATAATCACCGACCTTACGTGATGGCGGGCATCAATCCGATGATGAACCTCAACAGCCGCAAGTCAGACTACATCAAGCTCAAGAAATCGGAAATATTTCTCGAACTGGGCGTAGGCTGCGATTTCTACATGCCATTTTTCAAGCTCCGTCCGGAACTCAAGTTTATGTATGGATTGACAGATTCCTTCGACAAGAAACATCCCGAGCACATCAAAAACAAGAATGAGCTCCCTTATGCCTTGGCAGCTAAAGGAGCTCATAGTAAGATAATTGCATTGACGTTCTATTTCGAGTAGCCTACTCTACCACTTCCCAAGAGAAGACACAGCCATTCTTCATACCGGCATCAGCGCCCTGGAAATCAGCAGAATAAGGACTTCCGTCGGTAGGATGCTTGCCTATATACCGCTGGGTCTTCAGTGATAGAAGCATACAGCGGTTGTAAAGCATATCCTGCCATACAAACTCCTCAGCATGAGAGGCATCAGAAGTAAGACGCACATCGCCCGACAAGCCAGCACCTGCAATATAGACATATCGTCCATCTGCTGTTTTCAGCACAATCTTGCCCAGTCCACGGTCTTCGATGATGAATTTCACGCCATTGCTCATCTCCTTTATGTTCGAAGAGCTGTGCATGAGACCATGACCGGTAGCATTCATCAGGTTACCATCAGCAAGATTAAAGAGTCGGATAGTCTTTCCTATAGGCAGATTAGCTGTTCTGTCAGCCATCGGTTCCTCCACCTTGAAGTCATCAAAATCAGCCACGCCGCCGTTCACTCCCGCCTTGTTAAAGGCATACAGCGCTACACGCACACCCTGGAAGGTCTTCAACTGATAAGGAGAAAGCATTTGCTCTCCGATATTCTCCCAAGTCTTTCCATCAAGAGAGTAGGAATATTGCAGCAGACTCTTATCATAATCACCCCAAAGGCGCAACCATACCACCTTGTTCTTGGCAATCGGTTTCAGCACCTCCTTGTTGGTATTCTGGTCGTAGCATCTCAGGCTTAATCCCTTTTCCGTCTTCATCACGCCCAATGAAGCGTATGGCGTATTCATAGCACCGAGTCCAGCCTCATCCCCCATCTTCAGTCGGGATGCATCCAGCTTGACAGATGTATAAGATACAGGACCGATGGCACGTTGCGTCAACGAATTTTTTGCCCAGAGCAGCTGCTTGGCAGGCATAGAATGCAATCTGAGCCATCCTTTTCGCTCCTTGTTCAGCGACCACATCTTGTCGTTCGGATTATGATTCCACTGCCAAACCGGCTTGAAAGTCTTTCCCGAGAAATCATCACATCTATCGAATGGAGCCTGTGGTGTCTTCACCGCATCATTCGGTTTGAACCAGGTTCGAGGCGAGCGCCCCAGGTTCTTCTCCAATCCGAAGTAAGGCCAGCCATCCACCCATGTGACAGGCGAAAGGCATACCGTTCTACCCACGGCATTGAAATCCAGCATCGATACGCCCCACCATTTGCCATCAGGAGCCTGTACGATACCGCCTTGGTGAATGGTAGCACAACCCAGATTAACTCCATTAGGCTGGTTGTTTTGGAATCTGAAACCATCTTCCGGCAAAGGCCTACCGATTCCCATGTTACCTACGCTCCATCCAGCAGCATAACCATACGATTCGCGCTCGCTAATTACGCAAGTTTCATAAGGTCCCCAAATGCTCTTGCTTCGGGCGCACTGCATGCGGCCCATCGGTGAATAATCTGCAGAGAGGATATAGTACATACCATTGATTTTATAAATATGATGTCCCTCACCCATCGCATTGCCTTCCGGAATCACCACCTTACTGCTGCCCTCTACCGGACCGCTCAAATCGGGCTTCAACTCCGTAATGGTCACGTTGCCATACTTGTGCACGGCATAAATCTTGCCATCCTCATCGAAGAGCACAGAGAGGTCATAGATATCGCCATTAACTTTATGATGCGTCCAAGGACCCTTGGCACTGTCCGAGATATACACCTGCAATCCATGCCCGTTGATATTGGAGAAGATATAGAACTTGCCGTTATGATATCGGATGGCAGGCGCCCAGATACCCTGTCCGTAAGCCTCCTTGCCATTGCGGAGATTGAAATCATCAGAATCATCAAAGCGGTCGAAGCAATAGGAAGAGAACTCCCAATTTACGAGATCCTTGGAATGGAGCACTACCAATCCCGGAACACTGTGCATCGTGGTACCCGCCAGATAGTAATCCTCCCCCACTCTGATGATATCAGGGTCAGAGAATTCATCGTAAAACAAAGGATTGGTAAAGGTACCATTACCATTATCAGCCGACCAAGACTTCCCTTTCAAAGTCTGTGTCAGAACATTCTTGGTTGCAGATTTTTTCTGCGCCGCTGCTCCCAAAGAACCGCCTAAAAGAGCGATGCAACAGGTTGCAAATAATAATTTCTTCATTCTCATTTATAGGTCTAAAAGATTATTATAAAAAATATTGCCACAAAAGTACGAATAATGATCCAACCAGAGGTGGACAAAATGATACTTTTATGGCAACAAATGTAATTTTAGGACATTATTTAATCAGATAAGTCTTTCCTGGTTCTGTTTCCAAGTCATATTCATATACGTCAGGAATAGGGGCCTTCACTCCTTCTGCTATCCGATGCTGTTCCATTACAGGCTTCACTTCTGCAGATGCAAAAAGGATATTGGGACATATTCCTTCAGCCTTCTTCAGATTCTTCGCCTTCAGCGGAACGTAGGAGCGGAGACGCAGCACACCTCCGATGGTGGAGCGAATCTTCGCCTTCATCAGTCTGCCATTCTTCCAGTCCATATCCACCACAAAGCCGCCACGGGCACGAAGTCCCTTTACGCTTCCCTTGTTCCAGGCATCAGGCAAGGCAGGCAAGAGATGCACGGCTCCATCATGACTCTGCAGGAGCATCTCTGCGATGCCGGCTGTTACTCCGAAGTTACCGTCAATCTGGAATGGTGGATGGGCATCGAAGAGATTCGGATAGGTTCTGCCATCAGGATATTCCTTTGCCTGCGCATCAGATGGCAACAGACGAAGCATATTACTGATGATTCTGAAAGCATAATTGCCATCGAGCATACGTGCCCAGAAGTTCGTTTTCCAACCCAGACTCCAGCCCGTAGCCTGATCGCCACGATGCTTCAGAGTGGTGACTGCGGCATGGAACAGTTCCGGATGAGAGAAAGGAGAAATCTGATTAGATGGATACAATCCATAGAGATGCGAGATATGGCGATGCTCATTCTTCGGATCATCCGCATCCACAAGCCACTCCTGCAACTGTCCGTACTTTCCTATCTGCATCGGCGGAATCTGCAAAACCAGCTGCTGCATATCCTTGCGCTCAGCCTCATCAACTCCCAATACCTCAGAAGCCTTCACAGCATTGGTCAAGGCATCGAAGGCTATCTGGTTATCCATCGTGCATCCCGCCGTTACGGCAGTTCTCTTACCCATAGGTCCCTGTTCCGGACTCACCGACGGCACGGTTACCTTCCATTCGGTGCCCGGTAACTTCTGCATATAGTCAAGATAGAACTCAGCAGCACCTTTTATTACCGGATACCACTGCTTGAGGAAAGCCTTGTCGCCCGTATAGAGATAATGCTGCCAGAGATGGGTGGTGAGCCAGGCTCCGCCATTGGGGAACATGCCCCACTGTGCACCGTCCACCGGACCTGCTATGCGCCAGATATCAGTGTTATGATGTGCCATCCAGCCACGGCAACCATACATTTCCTTAGCCGTCTGTGCTCCCGTTACACTCAAATCCTTAATCAGCGAATACAGAGGCTCCGTGGTGTTACCAAGATTCGTTACCTCGGCAGGTCAGTAGTTCATCTCCGTATTGATGTTGATAGTATATTTACTGTCCCAAGGTGCATTTTTGCTGTCGTTCCAAACGCCCTGCAGGTTTGCCGCCTGTCCACCAGGCTGTGAAGAGGAGATGAGCAGATAGCGACCGTAATTATACATCAGCGCTACCATCGCCATATCCTTGCTGCCTGCAAATTTCTCCAGGCGCTGATTGGTAGGCAACGAAGCATTGATATCGGCTGGCAGAACCAGAGAAGAAGTAGCGAACTGCTTCTGGTAAGCCTCCACATGGCGTTTCTCCAACTGTGCATAGCTCATCAGTTTCACCTTATTTATATAGTCAGCATTGCGCTGGGCTGCATTGCCCGACACATCGTGATAGTTCACAAAATTAGTGGCAGCACTCACGATGATGGTTGCCTCGATGCCATCCGTCCTTACATCCGTCACACATTCGGCAGTGAGAGCCGCCTTGATGCCTTCCTGGTCTTGTCCCTTCACCTTCAGCATAACCCCAGAAGGCGTTTTCTGATTCAGATGTTCAAAAGGCGAATCCAGGGTAACATCGATATTCAAAGCCCCCTTTCTACTCGCCTTGATGTGGCAAACGATGACGCCATCAGCCAGCGAAGCAAAGGTAGTACGGGTATATCTTACGCCATCCATCACGAAAGAAGTCGTGGCAATCGCCCTCTTCAAATCCAAGTCGCGCACAAACTGCTCAGCCTTTCCCTGATTCTTCATGGTGATATGCAGATTTGCCATCGGCAGGAAGCGCATGCCATGAGGACCTGGGATGAAGGTCTGGTTGATGAGAGCAGCCGCCTCCTCTTCCCTGCCATTGAAGATGAGTTCCCTCACCTTTGGCAGATTCTCCAGGGATTTCTTACTATTGTTGTTATGAGGACCGCCACTCCAGAAAGTCTCCTCATTCAACTGGATATTCTCGTCCGTGGTTCCGCCATACACCATACCTCCCAGATGAGAGTTTCCGATAGGCAGAGCCTCCAGCCACTGCTGGGCTGGGGCGTTATACCAAAGTAGGGTGCTATTATCAGAACTGCTAGCCTTAGCCATCATCTTTACCGGAAGAAGGAACGCCAAAGCCATAGTTCCCACTATTATTCTATTTCTCACTACTATTCTGTTTTTGATACTCAAAACTATCCACATCCACATATCCGCCAGCAGCCTTTGTGGCATAATTGTAGATGGCGATACGGGTACCCATGAAGAGGCGGCGATAATCATACTGCATCTTGAAATCCTTGATGGCAGGAATCCAGGTCTTTCCATCTATACTATATAATAAGGTGGCGAGATCCTGATGAAGACGGAAATCGCAGCTCATCTTCAGATAGATGATGCTTGATTTCGTTGCCTTATCCTGCTTCAGATTCAAAGGCTGGCGATACACCTCCTCACGCTTCACATCGGTCACAGCCTTTTCCTTTTCAGTCAAAGCTACACTCTCCTTGGTACCCACCACAAAGAGTTTCTTGCCTTCCTTCACGATAGAGAGCAGAGCCGCATCACCCTGGAAAGCTGACAGACCAGCCACATCGCCATCCTTCATCCGGCTTACATCCATCTTGATGATTCCCTCACAGGTTGGTCCTTCAGTACGGGTACTGATGGTATTGGGAGCCAGGAAGATGTTAGGAACAACGCGGGATGTCTTCAGGCGGAGCCAGCCCTTGCGCTCTGTGAGCGACCAGGCATTATCCACAGGATTGTGGTTCCACTGCCACTGCAATTCCAGTTTATCCTTCGAGAAATCGTCGCTATACACGAGTCCCTTACCGTCATATCCCAATACAGGCTTCTGCATCTCGGCAGGAATATTGCCCTTCTCATCTGTCAGCATAGGCCATCCATCCTTCCAGGTACATGGCTCCAGCGTGAGCACTCTGCCCACACCACCACGGTCTTGGAATACGATGCCATACCAGTTGCCATCCTTATCATCTACAATCGTACCTTGTCCCACGCCATTGAATCCGGCAAACTCCGTTTCCAGAATCACCTTCTTTTCGTAAGGACCCGTTATTTTATCAGCACGATAACAAACCTCACGACGAGGATGTCCCTTGGTCCACGAAATCATCAGGAGATAATACTTGCCGTTGTGCTTAATCATGCGGGAGCCTTCGAGCAAGCCCGTTTCATCAGCATCACGCTCAAAGAGTTTACGATGGCTGCCCGGCACCACATCCGTCAGGTCGGCATTCAGCTGCACCATCTCTCCTGTGCCATAAACCACATACGCCTTGTCGTCGTCGTCGAAGAAGAGAGCGGCATCATGGAAATGCTGCAAACGGCTGTGGACAGTCCATTTGCCCTCGATATCATCGGCGGTGCAGATATAAGTCTCTCCACCGGGATTATCATTCGGAGCAAAGAGCGCATAGAACTTGCCACGATGATACTGCAGAGATGTTGCCCACTGACCACGACCATACACCGTACCCTCCTTCATGTCATACTTAGGTGAATCGGTAAGTTTAGGGAAGATATAGTTCACGGTTTCCCAGTTCACCAGATCCTTCGATTTCATGATAGGCGCACCCGGCATCAGATGCATGGTGGTGCTTACCATATAGAAGCTGTCACCCACACGGATTACATCCACATCAGGCACATCAGCCCAAACCACAGGATTGGCGAAATTCTTCTCAAACTTCCACCAGTCGAAATTGAAGAGTTTGCTTCCCTTCAATCCCTTGAATACGAAGTAAATATCATGCTTTCCTGTCACTTTCTTTAGCATTTGTGCAGAGAAAGTCTTCCACTTTTCCCAGCCACCCGTCTTGGTAACATCAAGTTTAGCTATCAGTTCGCCATCTTCCTTATCGAGATGAACCTCCAGCGAACCTCCAAGCGAAGAGCACGCTGCAGAGATAGCAAATGCATCCGGACTCTCATTTCCGAAATCCACCTCGCGTACCTTGATATAATCGCCTTCATGGATTTCAGAAATATAAACACCCGTATCATCGGTCTGCTCCGACTTCACTCCCTTAGAGAAAGCGATGGTTTCAGCCTCCTGACGCTTGTAAGGATTGAGGGTTGCGATAGGAGCCACTCCTTCCTGAGTATGGTGGATAATTGGGAACGTGCCGTCGGCATTATATTTGAATTCTTCCACAGCCACACTGCGTCCGAATCCGCCTCCCAGTTTACCCGTATGGTAGAAGAAATAAGACTTGCCCTTGAAGTCGGTCACACCGCAATGGTTAGTAAAGGAACCCGTATCTTCCAATGGCATGATTTCGCCCATATACTTCCATGGTCCGAAAGGCTTCTTGCTCATGGAATAAGCAATGTGCTCAGGCACTCCACCTGCAGCATAAAGCATATAATAGTTCTTGCCACGCTTCATGAACCAAGGTCCCTCGGTGTAGCAATCTTTATATTTTCGGGTAGAATCACGCTTCTCCACGTCAGGCGAACCGAATCCCTCCTCAGTCATCACGATTCTGCCCACTTCACGCTTTTCATCAACAGCTGCCTTAGCATCTATACCACCCTTGAAGCTGATCATATCTTTATTCAGTTTGGCATAGTAAAGATGCGGATTACCCCAATAAAGATAAGCCTGACCATCCTCGTCCATCCAGACGGTAGGGTCGATATTGTCCCAACTTCCATTATCGAAAAGCGGTTTTCCCAGCGCATCCTTGAACGGACCGGTAGGAGAATCTGCCACAGCTACGCCGATAGCCATTCCGCCCGTCAGTTTAGAGTTCGCACAGATATACCAGTAATACTTACCATTACGTTCGATGGTCTGTGCTGCCCAGGCACGGTCGTCTGCCCAGGAAAAAGAACTGAGGTCGAGCGGAGAACCATGGTCTGTCCAGTTCACCATATCCTTGGTGGAATACACACGCCATTCATTCATCCAGAAGAAGTCAGCCTTATCTTCATCATGACCGGTATATACATAGAGACGGTCTCCGACAACCAGAGGTGCCGGGTCGGTAGTTAACTGTGTTTGTACGATTGGGTTCTGTGCATAGGTAGCCCCCTGCATGGCAAGCAGCCATGCGCTTATCAGTAACGGCTTTCTGAAAGCCAAGATTTTCGTTGTATTCATCATTATGATTGTTTTTTCGTTTAATGCTGCAAAATTACAAAAAACAATCATAATGACTTTATAGAATGTTTCAAAAACTTTATTAAGTTTATCTTACTCCCCAAACTTCCACCAATCCAATACGATAGTCTTATCTTCATCAATCATAAAGTTCATACCAATCTTTTCCACGGTTTTGCCTCTTAGAACAAAAGCATCAGCATAATGCTTGTTGTTGATTTGGTCAAGAGCCTCTTGTGCCGACTTATTAAATTTCAGTTCTATCACATAGATGGTATCCTTTGTTTCCATCGTAATGTCTGTTCTTCCCCGGAAAGTATGCTGTTCCACCAATATTCGGAAATTCGTAAGCAGGGCAAAGATGATATACATTGTCTGCTGATAATGCCCCTCATAATCGGTATTATCGCAATAAGGTACCGTCTCCCAGAACGTTTTCAATAGCTGAAGAGCACCATCCATGTTACTCTTATTGATAAGAGCCGACATCTTGGCCACGGTCGTATTGCACATTGCAGACTTTGCCGCCAAATAATGCGGCAACATACTGCGATACAAACCTATCCTCACTTCTTTGTTTGGCAGAGCCAAGGTATAGAGTTCCGTTTCCGGATCATAATTCTTGATTGTGATATAACCACTCTGATAAAGCAAAGGCATGATAGTAGTCATCGTCTCAGTGGCTGCATCGAAATCATCCTTTGACGCATCCATCTGTTCACCCAGGTCAATCGGTGTAAAGTCATATTTTCGCATCATATTAAGGAGATAGGTAGGAGTGCCTGAGCCAAACCAATAGGAATCAACCTTTCGCTTTGAAAAGCAAGTGAGCAAGCTATATGGATTGAATATGTCAGAAGAAGGCCAAGCGAAATGATAGCCATCATAATTTTCCTTCAACTTTTCCAAAGTTTTATCATACGACAAGCCCAACACATCTGCCATCTGCTGAATATCTTCATGCATTTCTGTCACAAGTTCCTCCTTGGTAATGCCGCAAATGCCAGCATATTCTGTATCCATACTCACATTTGTAATATTATTGAGTTCACTGAAGATACTAAGTTGCGAGAACTTTGTGATGCCTGTCAAGAAGACGAAACGCAGCATACGGTCGCTATCCTTTAGGGGACTATAGAAATTGCGCATCACCTCCCTTAAGACGCCCAAACTAGTATCCTCATGTACCACATCAAGCAAAGGAGCATCGTATTCATCGATGAGCACAACGACCTTCTGCCCAGTCTGCTCATATACCGTTTTTATTAAATTAAGCATACGGACATTCGGGTCGGGAGACTCATTGACGATGCAAAATTTTTCTTCATTTACCTTTAATATATATAAGAGATAGCGCACCAATTGATCTTTCTCCATGTGCTTTCCACCTGCCAAACTAAAATGAAGCACAGGATATTCCGTCCAATCTTTTTCTAGCTTTTCGATGGCAAGCCCCTTAAAGAGTTCCTTCTTTCCCTCGAAATAGCTCTGCATAGTAGAGACGAGGAGTGACTTTCCGAAACGACGTGGACGCGCCAAGAAGAAATACTTTCCACTCGTATGAGTCATACGATAGATGTACTCCGTCTTATCTACATAGAGAAAGTCCTCCTCTCGAATCTCAGAGAAGGTCTGCATGCCTATTGGATATAACTTCGTTGCCATATTATCAACTATTTACCATTAACGTTGGCAAAGATAAGCAAAAATCCCGAAACCGCCAAGCGATTTCGGGATTTATTCTGTATTGATCTGTGTATCCAATACCTTGAAGGGAATTTTATCACTTTATCAACGTTTATCAAAGAGTTTATAGGATGTAACAAGTAAGAAGAGGATGCGTCATAAAATGAGATGAGGTGTTTTGGTTAAATCTCCAAACTTTTTGGGAGTTTTTCATCTTTTATAGGTGCCGATCGCTTACGTGAAAAAGTTTTTTAGCGAAAAAAGTCTCATAGTCTCATTTTTGTTTGAAAAATATGGCTTAAGCACTTGTTATATAAAGAATTAGCAACAATGAGACTTCTCTGTTTTAGCGCCGAGAAGTCTCATTGATGTATCATAGAAGTATCATTGACTGCACTTTTAGCTAATGCGTCTACTATTTCAGTTTTATGAAATTGATAGTGTCTACCTTTCTAGTTTATAAAGTAAAAAAGTGTCTACTGAAATCAGGAAAATTCAGTTCATCAGATGGTCCCTCTATGCCCTTCGGTTGGTCTGCCTGTGCCCGTTACACGGGCATCCGTAGCCCACCAAGTGGGCATCGACAGCCCCTGTGCTGGGCAACCACTGCCCATAACGCGGGCAACGAGTGCCCAAATATCGGACTCATTTTTGGGCAATATCCTTTTGATTCTTTGCGATATTTAAAATGCATTTTTGCTATGTTTAAAATGACTTTTTCTGATGTTTAAAACAGGGTTAAACTGGCTTTTCGCATACTGTGGTAAGCGGCTCCGCGTTTATACCTTGCATAATTCAAAAAAACAGTAACAGCTGATTAAACAAATGCTGCTACTGCTTTTTCCATCGGTTAGGAAGTAAGTCTCTATATTTTTCCAGTGGGGGATAGGCATCTTTACGAGTTGTAAAGAGCTTCTTACCATGTCGGAAAGAGTATCTTCTCGGGTTGGAGAAAGTATCATTCCGGGTGCAAGGAAGTAACTTCTCCAACGTTGCCACTAGGCTCGGCAGACCTGCTAACTGCAGTCAGCACCTCAGTCGAGCCTAGTGGGAACACCTTGTTGTCGTACAACTATAACCCATTTAGTCGTATAACTATACACCCTATAGTTGTACAATCGTAGCTTTATAGTCGTACAACTTCACCTTTGGTGAAGAGTGGTGAAGGGTGGTGAAGGGTCAGCGACACCCTTCACCCGTATAAACATCTAACTATTAGATATTTATACCTGATTGGTGAAGGATGAAGGGCGTTTTTGAAAGTAGCTTTCTATCCACCGCCTGAATCTTCTATCCACTCTTCTCAACTCCGGGTGCAAGGATACGAAATTACCTCCATAATCCCACATTATAGACACAGGAATTTACTGGTGCGCCCAAAAAACTTTATTATTTTTTCCATCTCTACCAATTATTATATAGTCCATACAAATCTGCATTGTATTACTTCTCACAATAATTCAAACTCACCCATTCACTTTTGAGGGTACAATATTACTTTTTTACCTCTTTTTTTAGAAGGATACATATATTGGTAATTTTTTGGAATACCATATAATTTTATATCAGGAGACACTAAATCTTCTGATTCTATGTAATTATAAAATCCAGAATATTGTCTTAACAGATATATGACTCGCGGATTTACAGAAATACTATCATGATGAACATTTACAACATCAAACCAGCGATTAATATAATATTTAGCATTGCCAATTTTTACGCTAAAACGCACATCAAATTCTTCTATCTTTTTATCATTTGTTTTTTTAAAACCATTATAAATACTATCAAACTCATTTTTAGGTATATAAGACATATCAACTTTATAATGTTGAAAATCTGAATCAAATTTTTTGGGTTCGACAGAAAAAGGAGTCTCCACCCCATCATAAAGGTAAGAAACCATAATGTCCTTTTTTAAAGAACAAGATGTCAACATAAATATGCAAAAAAATAATTTCTTCATACGCTTTTTTATTTTATACTAAAAGAGTTCTTCGTTGGAAAATTTTTCCCCTTATGATTTTTACGAATTCCCTCTTTATTTTTTCTTGCTGTTAAACTTTCATATCCGGTAACAACTCGTTTTTCTTCTTTATTATCATATTGATAATCCTTAGTTTGTTCCCTTTCTTTATGATTTTTGTGATTTAGCACATCATCAACGTAATGAGCAAATTCATGTTCCAAAATTGTTGCAGCAGATTGTTTATCTCCATTACTTAAAAGAAGTCCTTGACGAGATTGCCAAACTACATATTTATCTTTGCGACCATTATTTTGATAATAGCTCTCATTTTCTTTTAAATCTAAAGCATTAAACAGATTAAAATCAACCTGAGATTTTGCAGCTTCAAGCATTGCCTTACCACCACCATTATTTATATTGTAAAAATATGCCTGAATAAAGTCCCTTACAAATTGATTCTGCGGTAATTCTTTCGTTTCTTGTCCTGTAAAAACGAAAGATTGATCATTTCCGATTTTGTCTTTATACCACACAATAATTCTATTACCATCATCATCAATAGAATTAATCGGATTATTTCCACTATACAAATAAGTATTAAGAGGGTAATATTTGTCATACAAAGGCTCCATCCTATCCCAAGCCAATCTTGCCGCATCATACATTCTAGCCCCATGGTCATACCAATCCAACCCATGCATGTGGTCGAACTCCTTGCCGATGTACTTGTTTCTTTGCAACTCGCCTTTGTATGACAAGTCGCCATATACTCCACCGAATGGATAGTAATGATTCACTTGTTCTATCGTACCATTCTCATTCACCACCATCCTTACACTGCCGAGATGATCCTTCTCGTAATAATGGAAACTTGGATTCTGATTGTTATCGAAGGAGCAATAGCCACCATCGAAGAGATACTTAGATAGCTTTCCATCTTCGAGCACGAAGTTGCCAATGTAATCAGTCGTGTTTGCCACGACTGACTCATGAGTGGTTCGCAGTTTATTGCCTGCTGCATCATAGATATATTTCGTCTTGAAGCCATTAGAGAAAGTGATGCGCTTCAAGTTACCAAGAATATCATACTCTATATTGCTGATGCCCTTGTTCAAGTCCTTGACCAATGCGCCATTGGCATCATAGAAATACTCCACGTCCGCATTTGCTCCATCCTTGAAATCAAAGGAACCATTATAGAGTAAGCTACCAGCCTTATCGCTGATTGCCTTTATCTGGTTGCCGTTGTATGAGTACGTTAAGTCGTCTATGAGACCAAACGTCCCATTGTTTTTTCCCATACCACCAAGACCATTGGTTGCTGTCTCCACAGGATTCCCCAAACCATCATAATACGTAACAGTCGTTATGGCGTGAGTTCCATCGACGTCAAGCACGTCCTTACTCATCACATAGTTTTGAGTAGGACTTTGTGCCTTGACTGAAATGGCCAAGGCACAAAGAAACAACATGATACTTAAAGTTCTTTCAATTTTCATTTTCGTTTGAAATTATATGAATATCTGTGCAAAACATCTAAATGGTCTCCTACACTTGTAAGCCTGCCTTCTTAGTCAGATTTTTCTTAATATTCATAATTTACCATTATCTTCTTCAAATCCTTATCAGCCGAACTGCTGCCGTAATAAACCTCATACTTTCCTGCCTTGGCACGGACGGTATTGGTTGCAGCATCGAAGAGTTCGAAGTTTCTGCTATCCAGCGTGATGACAGCCTCAGCAGTCTTTCCAGCCTTCACCTCCACTCTCTCGAAAGCCTTCAAGCTCTTCAATGGTCCTTCGGTATCGGCAGGATCCTTCACATACACCTGCACCACCTCGGTCCATCCTTCTTTCCTACATTGCTTACCGGTACCTTCAGCGTAATCTTCTCACCCTTCTTCAAGATAGAGTTGGAAAGTGTAGCATCACCCATACGGAAAGAAGTGTAGCTTAAACCATATCCGAATGGGAAGAGGGCATCGTTCATATAACGATAGGTTCTACCCTTCATGCTGTAATCCTTGAAATCAGGCAACTGCTCTGAATTCTTATAGAACGTAATAGGCAACTTGCCGGCAGGATTGTACTCTCCGAAGAGTACACGAGCCACTGCCTCTCCACCTTCCTGACCAGGATACCAAGCTTGGAGAATGGCATCGCAACTCTCTGTCTCTGGAGTCAAGGCGATAGCCGAACCCGAACAGTTGACAAAGACAACCTTTTTGCCCGCCTCCTTCAAAGCCTTCAGGAAATTGCGCTGAACCTTAGGCAATTCGATGTTGGTGCGGTCACCACCCTTGAAGCCAGAAATCTCGATAGGCATTTCCTCACCTTCCAACTGTGGAGAGATGCCACCTACGAAGACTACTGTCTCGCAATCCTTCAACTGCTTGAGCGAAGCCTGATAGTCGATAGGATTCTCATGCCCGATATTGAACTTCATGTCCGCATTATAGTTAGGCATCTCGTGATAGCGAATCTCTATCTTATACTCCTTGCCTTTCTCGGCTTGGAACTCGATACGACTCTCGGTAGTGCGCCAGATAGAATGCTCTGCCTTCTTCTCACCATTCAGATAAACCTCGTAGTGACCGCAACCAGCCACGTCGAGCAACACCTTGTCTGTCTGCTTAGGACGGAACACGGTTTCATATTTTGCAGAGAAGCCCACCAGCTTCACATTAGGAGCGAAGGAGTGCTGACCATAGGTAGTTACCTGCACAGGATTCTTCTCCTGGGTGATGGTAACAGGCTTACCGTTCATTTCACGATTGTTCCAGAAAGTGCCCTTAAAGCCCATCTTGCCATCCATGCTACACTGGTCGAAGTAAGAATTCAAAACTTGGTCGTTCACCAAGTCGCATCCATTAAAGGTGACAACCTGGTTTTTCTTCAAACGACTCCTGATACCATCCAGGATGGTAATTGTCTGTCGTGGAGTACCATTATAGTTTCCCCACATCATCGGTTCGTTATCCACATTCGGTCCGATGAAAGCAATCTTCTTTACTTTTTTATTGAGAGGCAAAACCTCATTATTGTTTTGGAGCAGCGTCATGGTCTGCAGAGCCATATCGAGCGAGAGCTGGCGATGCGCCTTACTGCAAAGCACCGATACAGGAATCTTCGACCATGATACAATCTTGTTGTCATCCATCTCGCCCAAATCGAAACGACCTTCGAGCAGACGAATCACATGCTTATCAACTTCATCTTCAGTCAAGGCACCATACTCTACAGCCTCAGGCACAGACTTATATGCATAATTATATCCACACTCCACATCTGTACCAGCCAGCACGCCCTTGGCAGCCGCATTTCTGGCATTGCTCGAAACCTTATGATTCTCCCAGAAATCAGTAACAGCGCCACAGTCGGAAACTACCAGGTACTTGAATCCCCACTCATCCCTGAGAATCTGCTGCAAAAGGCGGGTACTGCCGCAGCATGGTTCATCATCCCAACGCTGATAGGCACACATCACCTCGCGCACTTTGGCATCCTGCACCAGTGATTTGAAGGCAGGCATATAAGTTTCCCAAAGGTCGCGCGGTGTAACATCGGTAATATTGTCTGTATGGCGAGCCCATTCTGGTCCGCTATGAATTGCATAGTGCTTGGCACAAGCCCAGAGTTTGCGGTATTTCGTATCTTCAGGTCCCTGCAATCCGCGCACCACGGCACATCCCATCCTACTGGTAAGATAAGGATCCTCACCATAGGTTTCCTGTCCACGTCCCCAGCGAGGATCACGGAAGATATTCACGTTTGGAGTCCAGACAGATAAAGCATGGAAACGGGTTACATCTCCTCCCTTCTGCTGCAGTTCATTCCATTTGGCACGCATCTCATCAGATGTTGCATCAAAGACTCTATACACCATTCTGTCGTTAAACGAAGCTGCCATTCCGATAGGTTCCGGAAAGACGGTTACATCTCCCATGTTCGCCACACCATGCAGTGCTTCGCTCCACCACTGGAATCTCTTGATTCCCAATCGTGGGATAGCCGGCGAATCATCCAGCATCAGAGAAGCTTTCTCTTCCAAAGTGAGACGACCACATAAATCTACCGCTCTCTCATGAGCCGAGAGGGCTGGATTCTGATAAGGCAACTGCTGCGCTGAGGCTTTGCCGGATGACATAGTCAGCACAAACATCAAAGCTGCGTATATAACTTTTTTGTTCATTGTAATTACTATTAAGCTATTAGTATATTAAATTGGGATTCATCATGAATTTATTGTTGCCTGAAATTCCATTTAGAATTGTCGCTGTTGAAATCGAAGGGAGCCAAGCCTGGAGTACAGTCGCCGAGTGAAACCAATGCCAGTTTCTCTTCAGTGCCTGGCACAGCCTTAGGCATGATGCGATAGGTGCCATCGGTGAGCTGTTCGATACGCCAAAGCTGGGCATCTTCACCCGTAAACTCAGGTTTGGCAATGATATCATGCTGAGCGGTTGCGGTAAGATAGCGAGTAGTGCCTTCTATGCAGATTTTATAATAAGGACCACCCAGATAACCACCCTTTCCGGCAGGCATGATACTCCACTTCTGATGAGGACGGAACATATAATCGTTCATTCTTACCTTCACCTCGCCCTTAGGCCATTCTGCCTCTACCTCCTTCAATGTCTGAGGTTCGATATTCTTCAGAGGCTTGGTCGGCTTGATCCAGAAAGGTTCGATATCACGTTGCATTCTCACGAAATCTACGGCAATCTCCAGGGCATAGCCTCTTCGTTCCGATTCTATCTCGTAGGTTCCGGCATGAAATTCATCACCAGCCACAGGCCAGTCGTTCTTCCACAATAAAGGACGGATAGCCAATACGCTTCGTCCTCCCTGTCTGAAATCAGACTCATAGTGGAATGACATCTTTTCTACACCCTCTTCCTCGATATAGCGTCCGAAGTGACCGGGACCCGTCTTCAGATTGTTGGCAGCAATCACCATCTTTCCACCGCCCTGCAACATCTCTCTGCCCAAATTATCTACGTATGGACCGGTTATCTTTCGCGAACGTCCCACCACGATATTGTAGGTAGAATTAGGACCATCGCAACAGGTGCCATGAGTGCCGAGAAGATAATACCAGCCATTGCGGTAAATCAAATCAGTAGCTTCGCAGTCGATGGCAATATTGACGGGTTCGTTGCCTTCCATCCGCTTACCCGTCTTCGGATCGAGTTCTACCAGACGGATAAATCCGAAATAGGTACCATAACTGAGCCAGAGTCTGCCAGTAGTAGGGTCGAGCAACAAGCCCGCATCAATGGCATCACAGTCTTCATCATCCAAGGATGAGGCTACCACCACCGGTTCAGTATATTTAAAATCAGGCGATTTCGGATCGAGCGTTTTGTTCCACATCGTCAGGACATCACCGCGATGACTGCCTCCCAATCCACCACCCGTAGCACTGTAGGCTACAAGATAACGGTCGCCAATCTTCAACACATCAGGAGCCGCTCCTCTGCCGGGACGAACAGCACCACCCTGCCAGGTCCAGCCATCCTCCGACCAGATTCCACCTTCACCCGTTCCAAAGGTATAATACTTTCCATCACACTGGGCAATGGTAGAAGGATCATGAATGAAAGGTTCACCCACCTGGGCTTCTGCCTCGTAAGCAGAGGAAGATAACAAGGCAACCAAAGCAGCGGCATAAAGTTTCTGCTGAGCAGCAACCGGGCTAAAATATCTGAAAAATATATTGTTCTGTTTCATAACTTTCTTTATTGATTGCACTACTTCACGTGAATAGACAGGTTTCTGACAGGCTTGCCCTGTCCGTCGATGAATCGGACACAGAAGTCGCTCATACCAGGACCATTGATTACCGCACCACGAAGAATATTCCTACCTTTCTTCAAGGTAAGTTTCTTAGAAACCACATCATCACGAACCATCCTTCGGTCGCCTTCGAGCATCACCGCCTCCTCACCATTGAGCCACCACATGGAAGCACCATTCGAGCCAACAGACAAGCGGACGTCTTTCATGTCCTCAGGGCAATCGATGATGGTAACCGCCCAGAACAAGACACCATACTTGGACTTCTTAAACGAAGTAGCGAAACGGAAGAGCTTCACATTAAACAGTTTACTGTCCAGCGCATGCCATTTCAGTTTTTCCTTACCCACCTTCACGACGGCTCCATCCTTAGGAACTGTTTCCATCTGTTTAGGGAAATACTGCTTATGGAATATCTCCTTCAGATAAGAATCAGTAAAAACGACATTGCTCTTGACCGGCATAGAGATTGGCTCCAGGAGCAACCATCTCTGAATAAAGCCAGCCGCATTAGGCATGACAGCCTGCTTGCCGACTGGTCCGAAATAAGGATTGATGTCTGCAGGTAAATTCCTATTTTGGGCATCCGCAGAGGAATGTCCAAAAAGGAATACACATAAACAAAACAATCTTACTATTTTATTGAAAAAGTTGTTCATAGACTATTCTTTTTATTTTTGAGGTTTGATAATCTGATAACGGCCACTCAGATGCATGAAGGCGAAGAGGCGCAACAGTCCGTCGTAGTAGCCATCGAAGAAGCCTGCTTTATCTGGCTCATGCTTGGCATTCCAGAAATGACTGACGAATTCCCTGCCCTTCACATGATTGCTGACCAATGAAGCCGCAGCCGAAGTGGCAACAAAACCGATGGAATGGCGGAGTGCCTTAGGAGCCGTACCTGCCGGCAGAATATCTTCTACCATCGTTCCATCTACATTATACTGGTCCAGGAAAGAATCAATGCCCTGACTATACAGGAAGTTCTGCAGCGTATTGGCATATTTCTGCTGCCACTCCTTATCCTTACAAGCCCAGGAATAATCGAGCGCTATGTTCATAGGCACTCGCCATGAGTCATAACGGAAAGCATCTCCCAACAACCGACCGGTCTTCATCAGACTGCCATCATAGTTGCAATAGTCCGGGTTCAAGCCCGTCTTCTCATTGATGCACTTATGCAGGAACTCACGGCTTTTCTCAGCACACTTCTTCCAGAACTGAGAACGTCCATCGTTAGCCCATTTAGCCCAAACCTCGTAAAAGGCAGGGAGATGGTAAGAAGGATCGGTAAACTTCCCACCCCAATGATCGGGCGTAAAGGTGATGAGCTGATGTTCGAGATTGATGAGCGGAGCTGTGCGGTCCATTCCCACCTTCTGCATACTACAATCCAGAATATTCTGCGCTTCCTTCAGATAGTTGATGCCCGTATCATTGCCCCATCGGTTGGATGCAAAGATGAGCGAAGTTACGAAATAGAGTTCACCATCCGATGCGGCTCCCTGCGCATTTCTCGTTCCATCAGTCTTGCAACTCCATGCGAAATAGCCCTTATAAGGTCCTTCCTGATGCTGCATGTATTTCTTGCTCCATCGCCAGAGGCGGTCGAAGATGTCCTTCTTGTCAAACTGCACGGCAGCCATCATTCCATACGACATGCCCTCGGTTCTCACATCATTGTTCTTCACATCGCTGACATATCCCATGGAATCGCCCACTTCGAAATAAACCTTGTTCTTACCATAGAATACATCATTAAATACTTCGTTCACCTTCCTGTCAATATCAGCCTGCTTATAGCCCATCTCGGCAAAGAGATTGCGATACTGATGAGTTTCGAAAGCTCCTTTATCCCAAGGCAAAGCAGCAAATCCCAGCCAGTCTACCTCTACATCGGCACCACTCTGCAAGGATACGTGTAGAGCATGGACACCTAGAGGAGCATGGAGCACCTGGGCACGGACATTCTTCCAGCCTGCCGACTTCGGAATCTTCACCTTAGCGATGATATTACCCTTCTTGCCATCGGCTCTGACTACGAGCACACCGCCCTTAACCGACTTGGCACGAACGGTGATTTCTTCCACCTTCTCATTACCGAAATCCACCTTATTATATATAAGAGCTGTATTCGATTTAGAGAAGAGAGTCTTCCATCCGGCAAAACAATTGTTTTTATCCAGATATTCAATACCAATACCCTTGCCTTGCAGCGCAGAATAACGGTCAATCTGAATATGCGAACGTGCCTTCGTCAATCCCACACCTCTTAGTGTAGGTATCACCTTCTGTATCGTTCCGTCAGGATTGAAGTTCAGAGAGTCGATTCGCACCGAGCGGTTCTTGTCAAACTTAGGCGAATAATCATTATGATGATAGAAGAGATACCACTGTCCCTGATATTCCACGATGCTATGATGATTGGTCCAGCACTTCGTAGGCGACTCATCCATGATGATGCCCTTGAACGTGAAAGGTCCCATCGGATGGTCAGCCATGGCATAAGCCAGCGTTTCGGTTCCATCCTTTTCACGTACCCAAGGGAAGGTGAAATAATATTTGCCGTTACGCTCGAAGACAAACGGGCCTTCCTTGAATCCCTCAGGCAACCCCTCTACCAGTTTTGGTTCCGAGGCAAGTTCCATCATGTTTGGTTTCAGCTTAGCCATGTGCAAACCTGCTCCCGCCCAGTAGATATAAGCCTGTCCGTCCTTATCTATCAGCACACAAGGGTCTATGCCGTGCACACCCTCTATGGGTTTCCACATCGGCATAAACGGTCCTTCAGGCTGGTCGGCAACCGCCACACCTATTCCGAATCCCTTCTCCTCCCCTTTCGGAGCAGCAGGGAAATAGAAGTAATATTTCCCGTCTTTCTCCACACAATCTGGAGCCCACATCGTATAGCTTCCATCCTGTACCCAAGGTACTTTATCCTGCGAAACGATGACACCATGATCCTGCCACTCAGTAAGATTGGTAGAAGAGAAAACGTGATAATCTGCCATGCAGAACCATTCCTTCAGTTTCTCGATAGGACTCGGAATGTCATGAGAAGGATAAAGATACATCTTCCCGTTGAATACGCGAGCCGTAGGATCAGCAGAATACTGTCCGCTGATAATCGGGTTTTGGGCTGATGCTCCTACCGCCATTGTCATCAACATTGCACACATCCATGTTTTCATACGCAAATTCCTTTAAAGAAGAAAAAAGGGAGTGTTTTTTTCAAAACACCCCCTAATTGTCAAACTAACCTATAGTCTTATAACTTAAAACGTTTTATTTACAAAACAACTTCATGATTACCAACCAGGGTTCTGCTCCAGGTTAGGGTTCATGTTCTTCACTGTTTGTGGATAAGGGAAGTAATCATGTTTTCCCTCTTGGTAACCAACTGTGAAACCAGCATCCTTTGCTGCATGAGAAGAAACTGTATAGAAGCGGCTATTTGCCTCTGTACCATGCTCCCAGTGCAACTTCTCGTCAGAAGCCTGAGGTGCGCGGAACAACTTGTCAAAGAGGTGAGGTACATCGGTACCCGCATTCTTGATGCGATTGATGGCAGTGGCATCCTTCCATCTCTTGATGTCGAACCAACGACAACCTTCCATCCACAACTCGTATGATTTCTCCTTCTTGAGAACATCCATATCTACTGAGCTACTAATGGTCTTGGATCCTGCACGCTCCTGAATGGCATTAATATACTTCTTGGCCTCACCCTGATCGCCAGTCTGGAGACAAGCCTCAGCATAGTTCAAAAGAACCTCGGCATAACGCATCACGAGATAGTTGTTCAAGCGGATGTTGTCACCATATTTCTTACCATCTGAGTCAGCTGCACGCATCACTGTCTTGAATGCCAACCAAGTAGAGTTACCATAAAGTCCCTGAACCTGATCCTTAATACCAACAGCCGTGCTTACCTTCTTCTGCTCAACCGTCATCTTGTTTAGCTCATCATTAGCATACTCCATTTTATAAACAGCATCATCAATGTGCTTCAAGGTAGCCTTGAAACGGTAAGAGTCGCCATCGTTCTCATGGAACTCATCACCAAACCACTGAGGTACACCTAAGCCACCCCAACCATCGATACCACTATATACAGACTGAGGAGAAACTACGAAGTTACCAGCACGCCAGTTCATTGCATTAGACTCCATCCAGGTAGAACGCTGAATCATACCGCCCCATGCACCCTTACCAGCATTGTACTCGAAGTTGATTTCGAAGACCTTTTCCTCGTCGCCATCACCCTCAATATGGAAGTTGTCCATATACTTGTCGCCTGGAACAAGGGCATACTTGCCTGAGTCGATAACCTTCTTGAGGGCAGTCTTAGCCTGTTCATACTTGCCAGCGAAGAGGTAAGCCTTACCAGCCAATGCATTAGCAAAGCCCTTGGTTACCTTTACAGCTCCATCCTTGTCATCCTTGCTTTTACGCTCATCAAGATCGGCCGCAGCTGCCTCACATTCAGAAGCAACCCACTCTATCAACTGTTCGTGGGTCATAGGATGCTCAGGATCCTTATCGCAGTTGTATGGAAGCGCATCAGCTGTCAACTGGTTTAAGACGAATGGAGGAGTGCCCCAGAAGTTTGCCAACAAGAAGTAGTCGTAAGCACGAAGCACACGAGCCTCAGCCACACAACGCTTCTTGACTGGTGTATCTGGATTAGCAAACTTGTTAATGACCAAGTTGCAAGTATACACAGAAGAATAGAGGCCTGAGTACATCAACTTTGGAACCAAGGCATCAGTATCATAGCGGAACTCATTGAGGCAACCTGCGTCCTCATGGTCTCCATAGTTACCACTGGCATAGTAAACATCATCACCACACATGTTCAGAATCAACTTGTGAGGAGTATAGATACCCATACTTCCCTGGAAGTCTGGCTGACGCCCTACTACATTACACATAAAGCCTTCGTATGCTGCCACCAAAGCAGCCTCAGCATCGGCATCAGTCTTATAGAACTGTTCCTCCGAAGTAGCACCCTTCTGCTCAATATCGAGCTGACTCTCACAGGAAGTAAAAGATACTGTTCCTGTCAACGCAAGGGCTAATATACTAGAATATAATAAATACTTTTTCATTGCTGTATCATTTAATAATTAGAATGTTACATTGATACCAAATACCATCTTCTTAGAAGTAGGATAAGTACCATTATCAAAACCACGAGACTGAGCGCTGTTCATAGAAGCTGTCTCAGGATCGGCTCCAGGATACTTGGTGATAGTGAAGAAGTCATCCAAAGAGCAGTAAACACGCACACCATTTAGACCAATCTTGCCCGTAATGAGACGTGGCAATGTGTAACCCAACTGAATCTGTTTAATCTTGAAGTAAGAACCGCTGAAGACAGCTGCGCTAGAACTGAAGAATGTCCAGTCAGTTGCCACCTTCTTCATATCAGGATACTTGGCGTTGGTATTACTCTCTGTCCAAGAATTCTTCCAATATTCATCGATACCATTCAAGAGTGGTCGGTCGGCAGATACCATCAAGTTGTAAATCTTATTGCCAGCTGCTCCTGTACCGAAGATGGTCAAGTCGAAGCCCTTGTACTCAGCATTGAGGGTGATACCATAAGTAAACTTAGGAATACCCACACCCAAATCCTGCTTATCATTATCCGTAGGCGCATTGGTGGTTTTGCCATCCTTGTCATAATACAAAGCACTTCCATCCTCAGCTACACCTGCATACTTGTAACCACGGAAGTACCAGATAGAGTGCCCCACCTCGAATGTTGGCTTCAAACGGCTGTTGAAGCCATCGATACCTATACCCTCGATACGGCTGATGAATGAAGAAAGATCCTTTACCTCATTCTTCAAGGTAGAACCGTTGACAGAAACAGAGTACTTGAAATCACGGATATGATCTCTCCAACCCAACTCAAAGTCGAAACCTGTGTTAAGCACCTTACCTGAGTTGACGATAGACTTGCTTACACCAATTTCAGGAAGAGGGTTGATTTCTACCAAGAGGTCCTTGGTGTTCTTGCGATACCAGTCGAGAGAGAATGTCAAGCGGTCGTTCAAGAAACGTGCATCAAGACCCAAGTCAACCTGCTCTGAAGTCTCCCAAGTCAAATCTGGGTTAGCAAGACCTGTTGGCTTAGAACCATAAGACAACTTTCCATCACCGATAGATGGATTGTACTGATAGAAGCTCTGGTTGATGGCAATAGGAGAAGCATACTTGTAGTTGCTCAATACATTGACATTACCATTCTTACCCCAAGATCCACGAAGCTTCAAGAAAGAGATGGCATCACGACTGATGTTGTCCTTGAAGAACTTCTCATTGCTGATAGTCCAACCCGCAGATACAGATGGGAAGTTACCCCAACGAGCATCCTTTGAAAGCTTAGATGAATCGAATGCATCACGACGGAAGTTGAACTGCAAGAAATAACGATTATCGTAGCTATAAGACAAACGTCCGAAGTATGAAAGTTCTGTTGCATCGCCAGGAGCATTGCCTACGCTCTTAGTTGCATCAGCAAGCAAATAGTCGATGTAACAATAGTTAGGAGCGTAGTTTGAAAGAATATCCGTACCCTCAGAACCTATAGTAGCATTGTCCCAATGATTCTTGGTAAACGACATACCCACCATAGCTCCTACAGTATGCTTGCCAAATGTATTCAAATAGTTTGCAAAGTTCTCCCACTGATAGTAAAGACCATTGTTGGTATGAGCCTCTATCTTGTACTGTGAGGAGTTGGAGAGGGTATTGATGTAATATGGCTGCTCATAGTTGTGGAAGTTGCTCTGCGTGATGCGGTAACCCAAACGAGATGTATAGGTGAAGCCCTTGAATGGCTTGATGTTGGCAGCAACGGTACCACGTACATTGATACCCTGGTTGTAAGAGCCCACGCGGTCGCGCTGTGCCAATGGGTTACCCGTAGCATCCTCTACATAGTGAGATGTACCATAGAAATCATTATTATGGTCAGCATCTCTCATCACAGGAGCGCCATTCTGATAAGCGTTATAAACATTGGTTGGCAACTTTGAAGGGTCGCTTACATAGCAAGGTGTCAATGGATCTACAGAAACAACAGAGTTCAACACAGAACCATAACCTTTGTTCACACCCTTGGTCTTCCACTTCTCGAAAGAGGTGTTTGTCGAGATGTTCAACCACTTATATACATCGTAGTCTGCATTAATCTGACCTGTAAAACGCTTGTAAACATCCTTATCTCCCTTGACGATACCATTGTTATTGAGGATATTCAAGTTGGCAAGGAAACGGCCCTTACCATTGCTAGCCTGGATGGTAAGGCTGTGCTGATGAGCCAAACTATTTTCAAAAGCCTCATCATACCAGTTGGTGTTCTCTCCATTGTATCCCTCAGCCTTCAACTTATCATCCGTCAAGTCGCCCAAGTACTTATGGTATGAAATATACTCTGGAGCGTCGAAGAGCTTAGCCTTTCTACCAATAGACTGGATGGTAAACTTGCTGCTATAAGAAATCTCAGCCTTACCGCCATTGGCAGCACCACTCTTGGTAGTGATGATGACGACACCATTACCAGCCTGCGCACCATAGATGGCAGCAGAAGCAGCATCCTTCAAAACCTCCATGCTCTCGATCATAGATGGATCAAGATACTGGATATTGTCCACCTTCAAACCATCAACAATGAGCAATGGACTGATATTTCCACTGTTAGAAGAATAACCACGCACACGGATATCTGCAGCCTCACCTGGACCACCCGAGTTGATAATCTGTACACCGGCAGCCTTACCCTGGAGGGCAGCACCAGCATCTGTTGTAGACAAGCCCTTGATGTCATCACTCTTGATAGAAGCCACGGCACCAGTCAAGTCGCTCTTCTTCTGCACACCATAACCGATGACTACCACGTCATCAATGACCTTGGCATCATCTTTCAGTGAGATGGTAAGCGTCTTGCCAGCCTCAGCCTTGACGGTCTTTGGCTCCATACCTATATAAGTAATGGTTAATGTTGCGTTTGGCGCAGCATCAATGCTAAACTTACCATCCAAATCGGTAACCACACCCTTCTTGCTGCCTGCAGCTTTCACTGTAGCACCAATGACAGGTTCACCACTTGTGTCTGTAACTACTCCTTTTACAATACTCTGAGCCGACATTCCTGCAGGGAATAAACAGAGAAAGGATAGCAACGCTAACGGCTTTTCAATCTTTCTTAAGTTCCTCATAAGAAAATAGATTAAATTATTAATTTTATCAGTTTATGATTGTATACATGTTCAGTAAAAACATTCTTTTGCAAAGCACGTTGCAAAATTAAGATTTATTTCGTGAAATGACTTTCTTTTATGTTACAATTTCTTTGCGAAACATAAAAAAAAAACCAAAAAGAAACATAAGATATTAGAAATATAACAAAAAGAAATCCCGAAACTGCCTGGCAGCTTCGGGATTTCTTTTATATTATCTTATAGATTTCCAGTCTTGTTACTTGAACAGATGTGGCACAAATTCCTTCAGACAGCGGCGCCAGGTAAGCCACTCATGATGAGTTCCAGGTGAAACATAGACATCAAGCTTGATGCCCAGGTCCTTCAATTCCTTCGCCATCTTCTCCGTGCCGAAGTTCTCTTCTGAACCGCAGCCCATGAACATATAGTTTATCTGGCTGTTGAACTTCTCTGCATCGGCAAAGACGCCGTTAAAGCAGGTCTTGACATCCACACCGAAAAGTGCACCGCTGAAGGTTCCCAGGGCAGAGAACTTATCCAAGTTCGGCAACACGGTGTTGAAAGTCTGGCAACCGCCCCATGACAAGCCAGCCATCGCACGATGGTTTCTGTCGGTATAGGTGCGGAACTTCTTATCTACCATCGGAATCAGATCCTTGATAATCACATCGTAGAAAGATGCGCCATAGAGCTTGCGCTCCTCATCCACATCCTTGCCCGGACGTGGCACGAAAGGCTGCTTTACATCGCCGCTCTCCATCACCACAATCATAGGCTCAGCCTTGCCTTCGGCAATGAGATTGTCCATGATGTGCTGCATATAGCCCTGATGGCTCCAGCCCGTCTCATCCTCGCCCATTCCGTGCTGCAGATAAAGCACTGGATAGCGCTTGCTCAGATTGGTTTCATATTCTGCCGGCGTATAAACCATGGCTCTGCGGAATTTACCCTGAGATGCGGCATAATAGGATACAGAGCGAACCTGACCCTGTGCCACTCCCTGCTGAGGACGATAGTAATTGCCTTCAGTTCCCTCAGGAACCTCCAAGCCACTTGCCTCTCGGCAGCAACCGAAGTAGGTTTCGCTAGCAGGATCTACTACCTGTACGCCATCTACATTCAGGAAATAATAGTGGAAACCCACTACCAGAGGGTCAGAAACGCCATACCAGTCGCCATCGAAATCCTTCTTCATCGGATACTTCTTTCCGCAGATATCAAAGATTACCTGCTTGGCCTCTGGTGCATGAAGCTTGACGTAGGCACGGTGGTCTTTATCCACACGTGGATAGTTGGCATCCGGAATGATGCCGAGCAGCGAGAGCATCATGTTGGCATAACGCTTACCCATGGTGCGATAGCTTTCGGCAATGAAATGCAGACCATCGCCACGCTGCGGACATCCCTTGGAAGAGATGACGTGGGCAGTAGGGATAGTCTTTGCGATATCATCCACAATGGCGATATGCTGCCAGCAGCTGCCGCCTGATCTTTCTGAACGGTCTCACCCACGAGCAAAGGTACATCTTCTGCCTTCAGATTCAAATCTTTCAGGATATCATTATATACGGTCTTTACCCGGTTAGGCCAGTTGGCATCGCCATTGTTGGTTTCACCCTGGTGCAGAAGGATACCCTTGATGACACCCTGCTTCTTGGCAATCTTGGCAAGCTCGATGAGTCGGGCATAAGGATTACCATGATACTGGGATGCGAAATTCTTCATCCAGTCTGGCTGCTTCTTCAGGTAAGCCTTATAGGTACGCTTATCGAAGAGGTCAATGCTAGCACCACCCACCGCCACGGTGATGGTTCCCACCTTGATGCTATCAGGCAGGTTATCTACCATTTTTCTGCCAAAGTAATCCACCGGACTCAAGCCAGTGCTTGGTCGTGCCTGAGGTGGAACGGCAGTATGCCACTGTCCTTTTTTCCATCCAGCTTTTTCATCATCCACGGCATACATCGCCATGAATCTTGGATTCACTCCTGTTCGGTCGATGTCTTCAATGGCGGCATTGCCCTCCATGTTCGACTGTCCGAAACAGAGATAAATCTGAAAATTTGGGTCGGGGCTTACACTCCCCCCTTTCCCCCCATTACTAGCCTGTACTCCCATAGGGTAGCACAGAGTCATGAGAAGAGATGCAATAATTGTTAAACGTCTCATTTGCTAATACAATTGAAATATAAATAGTTGGTCATGCCATCACGACACGACCAACCTTAACGACTAACATCATTTCGGTTAATCCTTGTATATGATAAAACCTAAACTAATGTCTTTTCAATTTATTATATATTTGATACTAATATCTGGCAATATCTTTACTTGGCATCGTTCCAATATTCAGGAGCACCAAGACCTGCTGCAAAGCCACCATAGGTGTGCTTGCGATAATAATCCAAATCCCAGAGGCCTACTGGCAAACCAGCACGCCAACCACTATTGGCAGGACTGTCAGTAGCACACCACTGACAGATACCCCACTGCTGATCCTCAGGGATGATTTCGAAGTACTTCTTGATGACGAACTCATAAAGGTCACGCATCTGCTTGTGCTGCTCCTCAGTCATATCGTTGGTGTTTACACTCTTGCCTGTTTCATCCACATAACCCATATCCAACTCAGAGATACGAACCAACTTGCGAGAGTCAGCCATCAACTTCAACATGTTGACAATAGCATTCTTCTTAGACTCCTGAGTCTGAGGATTACCATAGCAAGAGATGTGCATCTGGCTACCGATACCATCAATCTTGGTAACACCATCAGCCTCCCAATCCTTGATCCACTGAATCAAGCTCTTGAGTTTGCCATTCTGATCCCAATCACTCTCCAAGTTGTAATCATTGACGAAGAGCTTGAGTTCCTCTGGGTTGCCACCATTTTCCTCAAAATGCTTGCGAGCAGAAGCTACAGCTGTGCGAACATAGTCGAGGTCGCCGAGGTAATCCTGCCAGTAGAAGCTGTTAGGAATATCATCGTCTGGGGCTGTACCACGAGTTGCAGACTGAAGGTCATACTTACCGTCACCGTTAGTATCAGCACCAGAGAGAGCCTCATTGACAACATCCCAAGCCTTTACCTTGCCTTCTGTTGCCTCCATCATACCAGCAATCCACTTGTCCAAGGCAGTAGTCAGAACTTCCTTCTTTTCCTTGTCAGACAATGGAATACCACCACCTATCTTCTCACACTTGAAGGTAGGACCCTGCCAGTTGCTGCCCCAACCTGCGGTTGCATTCTGGGCGAAGTCACCGTTGGCTACAAGATTTTCCTCAGTACCTTCTTTAACGAGAGTAATATCATCTATGCTTACGCTCTCGTTATTCTTCAACATACCGAAGCAGAACTGCAACAAATCATGAGTAAACTGAGCCTCAAACTCCCATGTAAGAGTAGTCCATTTGGTAGAGATGTCTTTGTCCTCACAATACTGGACATCATTACTGCCACCCCACTGGTTTTTGTTAGGGCTGGCGTTCCAGATAGGCCAGAAAGCAAACTTGGTCTTAGAAGTAGACTTCACCTTCATGGTCAACACATACTTAGCACCCTGCACCAAAGTCTTATCCAGTTTGTAAGTAGCCTGATGATCCCAAAGGTTGGCGCCATCCTTTGTTGTGGTATATTTGATGCAGAAATTACCGCCAGCACTTTCTCCAGAACCTTGCTTGATAGCAAAAGAAGGACCTTGCCAATTGCTGCCCCAAGCTGAAATATTATCTGTGGTGAAATCACCATTGGCTACCAAGTTGTCATCAGAACCATCCTTAACAAGTTTGACATCATCAAAGTCGATAGTGCCACCTAGCTTACCAAAGCAGAACTGCAACATATCATGAGTAAAGGCTGCATTAAAT
This sequence comes from Prevotella sp. AM34-19LB, assembly GCF_003468525.1. Taxonomy (NCBI): domain Bacteria; kingdom Pseudomonadati; phylum Bacteroidota; class Bacteroidia; order Bacteroidales; family Prevotellaceae; genus Prevotella; species Prevotella sp. AM34-19LB. The sequence continues at coordinate 51,021 of NZ_QSIG01000009.1, forward strand.
TTCCAAGTAAGCGTAGTCCACTCTGTTGTAGCCTTGTAAGTATCCAAATACTGCACATCATTACTGCCACCCCACTGGTTCTTGTTAGGGCTAGCGTTCCAAATAGGCCAGAAAGCGATATCGCAGTCTTCAGATGCCTTCACTTTCATGGTAAGCGTATAGCTTGCTCCCTTTTCCAATGGTTCAGAAAGTTTACAGTTAGCCTGATTGTCCCACGGATTGGCACCAGCAGCTGCCGTTGTATAGCGAATATACTTGTTATCACCACCAGGAACCTCTGGAGCAGGTCTATCTGCGATCAAACCATTCAGATATTTCAATGGCTGCTGTGAATGCCAAGCCAAGGTATGGCCATAAACAGAAAGGCCTGCATCGGTAGCATTCTTAACATATTCACTTACCTTATCGAAATTCATGCTACCATCATCAGCAACACAAGAAGACATCTTCATGGCGTTGCCGGCTACAGTCTCGTTAAAGTTGCTGTTGGTCAAAGCATACACCAGTTCCTTCTTGTTATATTCATCTACAGCAGTTCCGATTCCGAGGTGGAAGTTTGGACGGTCCTTGATGTATTCCTTCAAGGCATCATATTGCTCCAGATAACCATACTGCGCTTCCTTATCAGGACGTACGGTCTCGAAATTCTGGTCGAAGTGGTCTGCACAAGAGGCCAAAAGCATGGCCCCGAGTGCAGATACTAATATTTGTTTATTCATAACTTATGCGATCATTAATTATTATAGGTATAAGAGAACTCCTCCTTGGTTACTCCACTACGCCACCAAACGAGTTTCTCATTGAGATTCTTCTTAACGCCGCCAGCGAAAGTAATCTCAGCATTGAGTTCCATCAAGTCACGATACATGTTGTTCCAAGACAGCAAGGCATCGTCAGCCCAAGAACCAGTACCTGTTGCAGTAACACCATCGGTGAGAGAAGTGATGGTACACTTCTCATTGGCATCAAATGTAAGCAAGAGGTCTGCCTTCAAAATATTGCTTCCCTCCTGAAACTCTACAGTATAAACAGAGCTGTTCAGGGTGCGGGTAGCAATCTGAACCTGTGAAGCCTTCTCGATATTATCGGTACTTGTATTGTGATTGGTCAACCACCAGCCACTATACTTGTTCTGATACTTCACGCAATACATCACATAATCCTGTGGAGCCGTCTCCCAAATAGAAGCATTGGTTCGAGAGCCTGTTTTACCCTCTTTTAATGTTCCAGTGGCGATTCTGTCAAAACCAGTCTGATTCTGCATGACCAAAGGAATCACGTATGTATTCTTTACAGCATCAGGGTCATTGAAGAAAGCATCAGTAAGCTGCACCTCTGTACCTCCCTTCATACCTCCATTGAAATTGAAGGCTGTAGTAGATAGCTGATAATACTCTGCAGGCATAGCCTTTACTGGCGTGCCATCAGCGAATGTAAGATTGTCGCACAAGCTATTGTCAACAGCCACATTCACGGTAGCATTTCTGCCATTATAGGAACCACCAAAGGTTGCCAGGATCTTACACTTATGTGCCTTGTCCAATGTTGTATCATACTCATCATCGCCCAGCACAATAGTACGAACTGGTGATTGATAAGCAAAGTAAGCAGTAGTTCCACCCTCGTAATCATCGAAAGCCTGGTCTCCATTCTCACATGCCGTGAAAGAAGCCATCAGTGTCAGAAGGGCTGCCACCATTTTGATATATCGTTTCATAATCATTAGTCTTTATTTATAATATTAGTCGTTTATTATTTCCAACCCTCGTTCTGCTTGAGGTTGCTGTATTTCAGAATCTCAGTGTATGGGATAGGACCATAGTACATATAGTCTGAATACTTGCGTTCCTCAGCGTCGAAAGTCTTGTAGATGTATTCGCCTGTTGTGGCATCTGTCGTGATGTTGATACCCTTGGCAGCCTCATTGAGATTAGCCTTCCAGCGGCGCAAATCCCAGAAACGATGGTTCTCGAAGCAAAGCTCCAGACGGCGCTCGTTGCGGATCAGCTCACGCATCTTATCCTTGCTCTGTGCGCACTCCTCCAAGTATGGATCCTCGCCAAACTCACCAAGTCCGGCACGCTCACGGATTGCCTTGATTACATCGTAGGCAGAATAGTTGGCACCGCCCACATTTGCCTTAGGACCCTGAGCCTCATTGCAGCCTCAGCATAGTCGAGCAAGATTTCCGTAGTACGGATACGAGCTGGCAGATGCTTCTGCTTGGTTGCAGAGCTTGGGTTGAGGTTCACATCAGGACGGAGCAACTTGCGAAGATAGTAACCCGTCTTGGTTGATTTTCCATTCTCCTTGTTCAAGCCATCCAGAGTCTTAGAATCAGCAGCTGTATTTACCACTCCATCAGTAGCACCGATTTTATCGCCATTTACAAGAATGTAGGCAGCGAGACGTGGGTCACGGTTCTGATATGGATTCTTGGCATCGTATTCTGCATTGGCATCAGCAATAGGATAACCGTTTGCCATAGGGAACGCATCCACCAGGTTCTGGGTTGGATTGATCTTACCGCTACCATAGAGCGAAGGAGGATAGTAATCTGTCTCCAGAGAGTTGCTTTCTTCAACATTTCCACGCCAGATAATCTCCTTAGGATTCTCGGATGTAGCACCCAATCCGTCTATGAGCGACTTATTGCAGAACCACTTCCATCCGTCAGGATCCACTGCATCCAAACCACCAAACTCGCTCAGGCAGTTGGCAGCATATTTGGCAGCATCCTCATAAGAGGCTACACCGGCAGATGCATAAGCAGGAGAAGCGGCGAGGATGGCGAGCTGAGCCTTGAAAGCCGAGATGATGCGACCGTCAATCTTGCCACGATGGTTGGTACCGAAGGCACGATTGTACTCTGCATTGGTAGCACCCTTCTGGGCATACTTGGCAGGAACCTGATCCTCATTCACATCGGCATACTGCTCAGGCAAATACTTCAGAGCCTCATCGAAATCAGACATAATCTGGTCGTAGCACTCCTTGAAGGTGTTGCGTGGAAGATTGAAATCAGACTTTGAATCTTCTGAAGAAAGATGGATAGGCACACCCATCAACTGACCATCTACCATCCGGCATGAGCACGGAGCAAGTACATCAGGTGTAAGCCACGCAAAGCATAGGCATTACCCTTGTAGTTGTCGCAATACATCTGCTTGAGAATCTCGCTGGAGTAAGCCCACTCTACCTTATCGCAGTTTTCCAACATCAGGTTACAGTACTGGATGGCGTGATAACGACCATCCCACTGTGAAACCGGATTCATATTTGCAGCCCAAGAACCTGTTGCCATCTTCTTGTAATCATCACCGTTCTGGTTGATAACGGCATCGTCGGTGGCAGCATCAGTAGATGGCGAATTGCTATATGGCAGAGCCAGGTAAGCATTGTCAAGAATACCACGGGCAAACGTAGGATCCTTATACATCTCGCTGATATCTTGGTTATTTTCCAAGGCAGGCTCAAACAGGTCGTCACAAGAAGTGAGCGATACTAAGACTGCACTTATCAATAATAATCTTGATAATTTCATAATTTTAATTCTTTAATTAATTCTAGAATGAAACCTTAGCACCGATGCTATAGAAGCGGTTCAATGGTGCCGAACCTGAATTGTTAACATTCATATCCATGAGCTTGCGCTCCTTGGCTATGGTGAGCAGACTGTTGCCGTTGACAAAGAGCTGAAGTCCGCGTACGAAACTCTTCATGAACATCGCCTTAGGGAAGTCGTAGCTCAACTGCACCTTCTGAAGGTCGATGCGGTCGGTAGAGTACATCCAGAAGTCTGATGTCTGATAGTTGTTCGTACCTGCCTCTGTGGTCAGACGTGGGAAGGTGGCTGTGGCTGCAGTCTCCTTGGTCCATCTGCCGCGCATCTCTGCTGTATATTTGGCACTACCGCCCACCCAGAAGTAGGTGGAGTTCTTCACGGCGTGAGCACCGAAGTTTCCTGTGCCGAGCATGAAGAGGGTGAAGCCCTTATATTTCAGAGTGAGGTTCATACCGATAGTGGTAGGAGTTCCATACCAGCCGCCCTTGCCCAGATAAACCTGGTCCTTGCTATCGATGACGTTGTCGCCGTTCTGGTCCTTGTACTTCAGGTCACCCGGACGGATGGTTCCGCCGATAATCTGGGTTGGAGAGTTCTTGATATCATTCTCATCCTGGAAGAAGCCCAGGCACTCATAACCCCAGATAGCATCGAGTGGCTGCCCCTGGCGATACTGATAGGTATCAGCATACTGCGAATCATCTCGCTTGGTTGCCTCGGTGGTGTAGTAAGTTACGTTGGCTCCTACGCCGAAACCGAAATCACCAAACTGCTTCTTGTAGTTCACAGCAAAGTCGAAACCGCTGCGCTTGTCCTCATTAAAATTAATGTAAGGAACGAAAGAAGACTCAGGATAGTAGCTGAACAGATAGCTAGGCACCTGATTGCGAGCCTCCAGAATTCCGTTGGTCCACTTAGAGAGGAAGTAAGATGCATCGAAACTCAAAGCCTTGTTGAGCATCTCTGCATGAACCGTAGCAGAAATTTCCTTGCGGTGCAGGTAGCTGAGTTCATTGTTGCTACCACGCTTAGACTGCATAGCTGAGTGACCGGAACCACCATTCCAATCCCACCAGCCACCGCTCTGATAGGTTCCGAGATACATGTAGTAATCGTCGATACCCAGATCGGTCTTCATGTCGGTGTAGCTTGCGCTGAGGGTCAGATCATCGAAGAATGAATTCTCCATAAACTTCTCCTTAGAGAGGCGCCAGCCCAGAGTGACAGATGGAGATACACCCAATCGCTTGGCTGATGGCAACTTGGCAGACCAAGGTGTAGCCAGAGCGAAATCGGCATAATACTTATGATCATAGTTATAAGAGACCTGCAGGCCCATGTTGGCGTTGCTCACCTTATGATACTCTGCAGACTTACTCTGCTGATAACCGTTGGCCACCAGCATGGCACTTACGTTGTGCACATCGTTGAAGGTGCGGTTGTAATCGAAGTGCGCATTGAATGCGATGGTCTGGTTATCGGTAGAACCAGAGATATTCTGAGCACCCGATTTTTTGTCCACCGTACCATTGTTGTTCAAACCTACGATAACATCCTTGCCGTTGAAGTTAGCCCATGTAGGCTGGAAGGTGGCGTAGGAATTGTTGAACGATGTTGAGTATGCCGTAGCATAGTCGATGGCTACCATGGTGTGGAAACTCAAGCCCTTGAGTACAGAAGAGAGGTCGAAGTTCAAACCTGCATCAAACTGGAACTGACGGCTGTGATAGACATTGGTACCCGAAGCGTAGATATCACCGAACACGTTGGTGAGGTCGGCAGAAGAACCACCCAGGAAGTACTTGCCATCAATGATATTGCTGGTAGCCCCAATCATAGTCAGCGCCGACTTGGCATTAGGGTCAATCATTTCCACAGGAATCAGCGGAGCCACGCGGTTAGGACGGAAGGTGCGGGCCTGCTCCCAGTAGCTGCTATTGTTAGTGTTAGCCGACTTAGCCCCGTAGAAGGTGGCATTCGCATTTACGTAGGCATTGATGGTGCTGCTCAAGGCGAAATCCACATTACCTCTTACATTGAATCGGTCGGTATAGTTCTTCTTAGCCTCGCCGAAGTTCAAGTTGTCACCGTTGCGATAGTAACTCACGTTGGCATAGAAGCGCGCCTTCTGGTTGCCACCTTCTATCTCGGCAGATACCTCCGAGCGGTTGAACGCCTTCTTGATGTAATCAGAAGAATAGAAGTCTACGCTAGGATAGCGATATGGATTCTTTCCGGATGCATAGTTGTAGATGGTCTCTGCAGAATATGGCAGGTTGTTTTCGGCACCGCCATCATTGAGGAAAGCCTCGTTGTAGAGAGTCATGTACTCAGCCGAACCGAGATACTCAGGAAAAGCCTTGGCTACATTCCAACCCGTATTGGCATTCACCTTCACAGACAAACCGTCATTCACACTACCACGCTTGGTGGTAATCATGATAACGCCATTGGCAGCCTTGCTGCCATAAAGTACTGTGGCCTGGGCACCCTTCAGAAAAGAGATATCCTCAATCTCGTCGGGGCGAACATTACTGGCTTCACGTGGCACACCGTCGATGAGGACAAGTGCATTGGAATAACCCCACATACCACTGCCATTATAACCGGATACATAACCCTGCATGTTGTCAAGGCTGTAGGTATTATAGTTTTTCTCTGTCAATTCTCTGACATTGACGGTGCTCACACCACCGAGCACATCGCTCTGGTACGCCTTCTTGAACGCCACGTTAACCATTGCGCTATCAGCAGATTCCTGAGCCGAAGCAGGCAACTGTGCCAGAAGTGCCGTAACCACTGTCAGAGCAGAGTATATTGTTTTCTTATTATTTTTCATATATAATATGATTATTTCTAAGTTTATGCTTTTTATATATCACATCTCCGGGTGATTACCATCCTGGATTCTGTCCAAACTCAGGATACAGATAAACATCGCTTTCCTTGAGTGGCAAGAGATAGTGTTTCTCTGAGAAGTCGCGGGTCACGATGGTCTTCTCGCTCCATCCTGTCACCTCGGCATCACGTGGATCGTTCTTGGTATAATCGAAATTACCTACACGCTTGAATTCCTGTGAAGTCTTGATGTTATAAGGATATTCTGTGAGAAGCAACCAGCGCTGCAGGTCGTTCCAGCGGAAGCCCTCAAAGGCAAGCTCTACGGCACGCTCGCGGCGAACCTCGTCCATAAACTTCTTCTGGTCGTTCATAAACTTATCTGCCACATGACCAGCATCTACTCTATCGCGAAGCACATTGATTGCTTCAGCAGCGGTGAGGTTGAGCTTTGAGCTCTTGTAGTTGGCTCCCTGAACGGCAGCACCAGCCTCAGCATACATCAGATAGAGGTCGGCAAGACGCATGTAAGGAAGGTCGCACTGCAAGGCACCACCCCATTCGTACATGCCATCATACTTATTTGCCTGGTGAGGAACCAGCTTCTGAGTATAGTAACCAGTGCGGCATCCCTGACTTGAAGAATTTCGCAATACACTACCAGAATACATTGGTATATACTGCAATGCAGCAACCTTTGGTTCCTTTACTGCATCAATGGTTGTATTGATATACTTAAAACCATCGAAGACGATGTCATGGTAGAAACGTGGATCACGATTCTTGAATGGATGCTTTGGATCGAATCCGGAATCAGGATCATCCAAAGGCAGACCATTAGCCATACCATAATAGTTTACATAGTTGGCTGTCGGCTGGTGAATCACAGCATCGTGTTGTACGATATCTTCCATCTTAGGTCCCCAAAGTTTGGTGAAGTTCCAGTTTGATGAATTCTCGCCAATATATGGACCGCGCATGATTGCCTCTGTAGAACCTGGTTGTTTCCAATTCTTACCTGTAGTACGGAAGATATCAGAAAAGTTGTTTGTAGAACCAGACTTTGCTACATGATTATAAATATCAGAGTAGTCATAGGTACACAATGCATATGGAGTTTTGCCTGAATTTACCTGAGCAATAGCCTCTGCCAAAGCATCAGCAGCCTTTGCGGCAAGCTCTGTATTATACTTATAGGTATCGCCATTCTTGGAAGCTCCCGTCTCTGCACCGATATTATTCAATGGAGAAGAAGCCCAAAGCAACACTTTACCTAAGTAGCCCAAAGCGCAAACTTTTGTAATACGAAGTTCATTCTTGCCCAAAGTTTTCTTACCTATAGTTGTCTTGTCCCAATCATTAGGAAGTAACTCTGCAGCAGCCTTAAAATCTTCGGCACATTTCAATGCGCATTCCTGATAAGAAAGACGAGGCAAAGTCAAAACTGATGCACCATCCAATACGGTGTCTACGTATGGCATACCGCCAAAGAAAGCTATCAACTCCTCGTGCCACCATGCACGGAAGAACAACAACTGTCCCTTGATGAAGTTCTTCTCTTCCTGGGTACAGTCGGTCATCAGGTCAAGGTTAGCAAGACCCAAATTACACTTGCGGATGCAATACCAGGCATGCTCCAAAGAATGAGCAAATTTATTGGTTGAAGTCGGATCAAGGTACTCACCAGGATTTCCTGAAGATGGTCTGTGCAAGAAACTTTGATTATTGCTATACCAGTTACGGTAGTCGCCTAAATCAAAATGAGCAGTCACATGATCATCTCCCAAGCCAGTATTCATGATTTCATCTTCACCCCAGTTGAATGAGGTACAATACATATTCGACTCCTTACTTGGAATACAGTTGTAAATTTGCTCCACATATCCCTGGAAATTGGTGAAGTTCTTGAACGCTTGTTCTGCACTCACATCTGTATCAGGGCTCTTATCTAAGTAATCTGTACAAGAAGCAAATCCGCAAGTGAGGCTCAGTGCACAAAATATTTTCACTAAATTATTTTTCATTTGTTATGCATGTTTAAAGATTAAACTTGACACCGAAGTTCACACGCTTCATTGTAGGGTAAGCACCTACGGCTCCACCGTTACTAGAGAAGTTTGACTCTCGGTCGTCTGGCATTCGGGTCCAGAGCCAGAGGTTGTTACCACTTACGTAAACCTTGAGGTTATTCAAACCGAGCTTCTTGATCCAACCACCGTTCCAAGTATAGGCTATCTCTACGTTCTTCAGGCGAATGTATGATCCGTCGCAAAGATACTGAGTACCATAATAAGCCGCATTAGACATTGGTTTGGAGTTGAAGCGTGGAGTGATGACATCGCAGTTGTTGTGATTGTCGCTCCACCAGGTTCCCTGGTCATAAACATTGGCAAGCATTGGATCTACCAAACTGATCATGGTTACGTCACGGGTTACATTGGTTACACCATAGAACTGAGCGAAGCAGCTGAAGCCCTTGTACTCATAACCGATTGTTGCATTGTAGGAGTTCTGTGGAGTACCGGTATAACCGTAAGGAACTCTATCGTTCACATTATCCACCTTACCGTCGCCATTGAAATCGACGATGTAGTAGTCACCAGGAAGACGCTGGCCATCGTTGGAATCCATCTTCGGAGAACCATAGACATCATCATAGTTCTGAAGGATGCCCTTATCTAAATAGGTGTAGGTCTGGTTAATGGCATGACCTGCTGCCTTGCGATAAGATGGGAGCAACGCTGCATCATCCTTGATCTTCACCTCGTTCACGGCGTGGGTCATACTGAAGTTTGCCCAGAGACGCATCTTGTTGGCAAAAACCTTGTTGAACTTCACTTCCAACTCATAACCGCTGGTAGTTACTTTACCCAAGTTGGCTGTAGGAGCAGTCTGACCGAAGTAAGAAGGAATGGAACGATCTAAACCACTAACCAGAATGTCTGAACGAGTATCATGGAAGAAATCCACAGCACCAGTAATCAAACCACCCAAAAATCCATAGTCAAGACCGAAGTTTACCTTCTTCACTTTCTCCCAATGTACGTTAGGGTTACCTACTGCTGACTCACGATACCATGTATAAATAGACTCCTTATCACTGGAAGTCGTACCCAACTGAGTCTTGCCGCCATATGCCCACTGAGTCATATAGAGGAAGCGGTCTCCTACGTTATCATCACCGATTTCACCATAAGATGCACGGAGTTTCATCATATCCACAATCTTGTGCTCACGAAGATACTTCATGAATGGCTCTTCGGAGATCATCCAACCAAGGGCACCAGAGCTGAAGAATGCGAAACGATTGTCTGGAGAGAACTTCTCTGAACCGTTGTAAGCACCATTATACTCGAAGAAGTAACGGGAATTCCAATCATAAGTGGTACGGAATACCCAGTCTTCACGATAAGAAGGAATCATGTAACCTGTTGCATATTCCTGGCGACCGAAAAGTCCCATGGCGCTTACGCTGTGCTTGCCAAAACTGCGAGCCCAGTTGAGCTGAGCCTGATAGTTCAGGTTGCGCTGTGTAAGCTTATTGTTAACCTCACCACCATTCACGGTCCACTGGTTTCCCATAGCATAATCGAACTTATCGTATGCCTCGTATGGCTTCTTGTAAGAAACAGCTCCTGTATGAGGATCAATCCACTTTAGCTGAGGATCATGGTTCATATCATTAATACCACGATTCTTCTCTACAAAAGTATTGTCCCACGAAATCATACCTCGTGCAGAAAGTCCCTTGGTAATGAAATCAAGTTTCTGTTCCAACACGAAATCAGTAGTGATGCGAGTAGTAGTAGAAGTCATTGTACCACCCAAAGAAACCTGCTGGGCAGAGTTGGTTACATTAGTAGATCCTGGCAAAAATCCCCAAGAGCCATCGCTATACTTAGGCAAGAAAGCATCTGGAGAAATATTATATGCACCAGCCCATTGCTGGCTGACCTGCCAATCGCTATAACCATCAGAACTATTTACCCAAGGAGCCTTGCGCTGACCGTTGGAACCGGCAAGGTTCATCTTGAACACGGTGGTCTTTGTGATGTTGAAGTCGAGATTAGAACGAACATTCACACGATTGTAGTCATAACCTGAACTATAGTTACGACCATTGCCGAAATCCTTATAAAGGTCACCCTCGCTCACGAAATCCACACCTGCAAAGTACTTCACAAACTTGGTACCACCCGATACATTCACATTGGCATTGTATGACATGGTGTAATCCTTGAAGAGTACATCCTGCCAATCTACGTTCGGATAACGCTCACGCTGCTCCAGTGTAGTCTGGTTGCGATAGTTCTCGATGAAACTCATCGGTTCCATCTTGTCGAAACTGCCTGGAGAGATGTTCAACTCATGTTCGATAGCCTTGTTGCGGGCAATAAGCGCATCGTAAGAATCATATTTATCAGGCAACTTTGAAGGAATCTTCATTACAGCATTGGCAGTAACGCTAATCTGAGCCTTGCCTTCAGAACCACGCTTGGTGGTAATCAGGATGACACCATTCGCACCCTTCACACCATAAACGGCGGTGGCAGAAGCATCCTTCAATACAGAGATGGTAGCCACAGACTGCATATCAACACTTGACATTGGTCGTTCAATACCATCCACCAAAACGAGAGGAGAAGAGTTGTTCCAAGAAGAAGCACCACGAATCTGAATCTGAGGTTCCTCTTCACCAGGCATACCACTGGATGCAGTGGTAACAACACCCGGAAGGTTACCAGTCAGAGCTGCTCCGATATCACTGATACCCGCAGCACGCTCCAATGTTTTTCCTGTGTCTGGGTGATGGCACCTACGACAGATGCCTTCTTCTGCTGACCATAACCAACGACTACAACTTCGCCGATGGTGTTGTCGTCTTCAAGAGTAAGTTTGAACTCTCTCTTCGTACCAATCTTTACTTCCTTGGTCTTCATACCTACGTATGTAAATACGAGGATAGAATTCTCTGAAGGAACACTGATACTGAAATTACCATCTAAGTCGGTGACAGCACCGACACCGGCGTTTCCTTTCACTTTTACAGTGGCACCTATCAGAGGCTCACCTGTACCGTCAACAAGATTACCCTTGACCTGGATCTTCTGAGCCTGAGCATTCAGGCTGCAGAAAGCTCCCACCAAGCATAAGGCTGCTGTCCGTTTCATTGTTAACACTTGTTCAATCATGTTCTATTCATTTTTGATTTATGTTTTATAGTTTATGCATTCACATTTTTTATATGATTGTCTATTCACGGGTGCAAAGATACTTGTTTCATTTCAGATACACTTTGTCTTTTGTAACAGATACTTTGCCGTTAATAACAAACTTTGTAAGAACGAGTCTTTCCGCCCTTTAACAATTGTTTCACTACATAAATACCTTTTTCAGGTTTATTCACTTTTACACCTGTTATATTATAATAATAGGTGGCGATAACTTCTTCATCGTTCACATTCTGCTCAATTCCCGTATCCGTCTGTTTCATGTACCATTCCTTGTACCAGTTCATGCAGGCATAGCCGCAGCACTCTTCAAAGAGTTTGTGCTTCTTGGCATTCTGGAAGCCCGGAATCACCTTGCCTGTTTTCAGATACTCGTCTATGTCGTAATACTCCTGAGGATGGGTAAGGGTCATACCGATGTTGCCGTAATGGTCGTGCACTGCCTTCCATGCCAATCCCCATTTAGAGGTAGAAGCAGTTGCCCAGCTACCCAAGTTAGGTTGTGTCCACTGTCCCCACTCGTTATAGTGACCCTCGCTTGCCTTGTCTGGGTCTTCAGGACTCCAGTCTATCTCTGTTACCATGATTGGCTTCGACTCTACCATCGGAACCTGACTCTTGAAGTTACGGATAAAGGTATCGTGATTACAATTCTTATCAGTCATGTTGCCATACCATCCGGAATAAACATGCACGGCATAAGAGAAATTATCCTCGCTGTCTGTAATGGGATACTTGTCATAATTCTGATACTGGCTCTGATAACCAGCACCAGGTACCCAAATGATTCCCTTGAAACCTTGCTCACGAATCTCATCCAACACCGGCTGGAAGAAATCGCGCAACGCCATCTCTGAATCCTTACCATCAGAAAGATGAACTCTCACCGGCTCGTTGGCAAGTTCAATGGAGATCAATCCCGAATTCTGCTGAATATACTCATCGGCAGCAAAGGCCTTCCATACTGACTTGAGATAGCGGTTGTACTTATCGCCAACACTAATGTCTTGTGGACAGACTCCCGGTGGACGAACGATGACATAAAGCCCATGAGCAATGGCATCCTTAATTAATGGGATATAGAGTTTCTGGAGATAGAGGCGATAGCGCGCCATGTTGAAGGCAGAGATGTCTGCCTCGTTCTCTGCTTTCTTCGTTGGATCGTTAGTCCAGCAAGGATCCATGTGCAGACGGAACACGGTGCAGTAAGCCCCCTGCTCCTTGTCGGTGATGGCAGCAAACTGCTTGGAGAAATATTCCAAGCATGGCTGTATATCTGATTCAGAATAATCAGCCTTCCACTGTTGCCATCTCCAACCGTTGAAATATCGGTTGGGCGTATCCATTACTCCATGCAAGACTACGGTCTTACCATTGGCATCAACAAGATTCTTGCCCTCTACACGCAGTGCCGGCAATATTCCATCAACTTGCAGAGCTGTCTGGTTGCCAGCCGCATTCCCCACCAATGCAAACATCGCAAGAGCTAGGAAAGCTATAAAGTTCTTTCTGTTCATAATATATATTTTTAGATTTTATCACTTTTTCTGATTGTTATTTATTTATCATACCTAGAAGCAATCTTTAGTACCCTAAAAAGAGAATGGCGCGTATCCCTACGCACCATTCCTAGAAAACCAATTAATCATGATCCTTCAATCATAATATATTCATATTAAATTGAACTCAAATGCTATAAACCTATTTATAGAAAACTAGCAAAAGAATATTTAATAACCTAAAACCACCGTTTCATAACAAACTTAAACCTAAAACCAAAACAATTATTCATTATTTGATGGTGCAAAGGTATAAATAAATCCCCAAATAAGTTTTATCCTACGTAACCGATACTTCATAAAGAGTTTATGCGTGTAACATATACTTTGTGCCATATTACATCGTCCGAATATGAGGGTAAAAAAGAGTGTACTATGGTTACTTGCAACAAAAAAATTACCGATTTATTCTGATATTCCAACAAAAAAGTGTATTTTTGCAAACAGATAATAAAACTATAATATAAACAAAGCATGAAATCTTTAAACCAATTAATCATCACGCTGACGGTTTGTCTCTTCTCCATCCAGGCATGGGCACAAAGTGGTAAACTGTTTAATACTGATAATCAACTCTCAAGCAATCTTGCCACGCAGGTTTTTCAAGACAAGAGCGGATTCATCTGGATAGCCACCCGTAATGGCTTGAATACTTACGATGGTTACCATATCACCGTAATGAAGAAAGATATGTCCAATTTTTCAGGTCTTAAAAGCAACTATATCAATAGCATAGCACAAGACGATAAGGGACATATCTTATTGGGAACCAATAATTCTTTATTGGAATTTACAGGAAGCGAATTCCACAAAATTCCCATGCTCGACTCCAAAGGCGAAGAACTCGCCACCTACGTAAAGCAGGTATATCCCCTAAAGAATAAAGACGTAGCCGTGGCTACATCCGGTTATGGCATCATGATTAAGAAGAAAGATACCCAGGAATGCCATGCCATGAAGGGAGAGGTGGAAAAACTGAAATATATCCACAAACTCCTGGAAGATAAACGGGGCAGACTCTGGATAATCACCGAAGACGGAAAACTCTACCGCAAGGAAACAAACGGTAGAGTCACCGCCCACTTTGTCGGTACCGAAGGCGTGGACGCACAGGATATCCAGCAGGACGTCCTGGGCAACCTCTATCTCGCCAGCAAGAACCAGGGCGTACATCTGCTCAGGGCAGGAAGCAACGTCTTTACCCGAATCAGCAGCATCGGAAACCTGCCCATCGAAAACATCTATATCAGCCGCAATAACAAGCTCTATATCGGCTGCGACGGACTGGGCATCTATGTATATGACCCTCAGACCGGATTCCTGCAGGATAACCCTCTCTTCAGCCGACTGGTGAACCTGGCCAAGAGCAAGGTAACCAGCATCATAGAAGACAATCAGGGAAACATCTGGGTGAGCATGCTGCAAAAAGGCGTGTTCATGCAGAGCAATATACAAAACGACTTCAACTACATGGCTTCCGCCTGGGCAGCCGCAACGTGATTGGCGAAAACTGCGTTACCAGCCTCAGCATCAACCAGGGCAACCAGGTGTGGGTGGGTACCGACAAGGATGGTCTATACCTATTTAATATAGCAACCCGCAGCGTAGAGGGGCATTTCCTGAACCAGCACACCGTGCTCACCCTCTGTAAGGACGAGCAGGGCAGAACCTGGGTGGGAACCTATACCGACGGTCTGGGCTATATGGATGCAGCCGGAAGCTTCCACCCTGTTGATTTGGGCATCAGCAAGTCGGTGGGCATCTTCGATATCAAGCAAGACCCACAGGGCAACATCTGGATAGCCACCATGGGCGAAGGTCTCTTCTGCCTGCAGAAAGACGGAAGCCGAAGGAACTACAAGGCTAAATATGGTGCAGATAACAACCTCAAGGCTAACAGCCTGCCCAACGATTACCTCATCAAGATGGCCTTATCAAAGGATGGCAACCACGTGTATATAGCCACCTCTGTGGGACTGGCGTGCCTCGACCGCAAGCGAAACAGCTGGGTTTCCACCTTCAAGGGCATCAACTGCCTGAACAAGAACAGTTTTTCGCACTGCGTGTTTGTAGATAGCAAAGACCACGTATGGTATGGCACCGAGGATGGAGCCTTCTGCTTCGACTTCAGAAAAGGAATAGAGCCTAAACATTATTCCACAGCCCAAGGACTCACCGACAACGGTGTGGCGAGTATCACAGAAGACAACAAGGGCAAAATATGGCTGGGTACAAACAGCGGACTCAACATGCTGAACCCCAAGGATGGCAGCATCATCAGGTTTTATACCGAAAGCGGACTGCAGAGC
Source organism: Prevotella sp. AM34-19LB (assembly GCF_003468525.1). Classification (NCBI taxonomy): domain Bacteria; kingdom Pseudomonadati; phylum Bacteroidota; class Bacteroidia; order Bacteroidales; family Prevotellaceae; genus Prevotella; species Prevotella sp. AM34-19LB. The sequence continues at coordinate 66,523 of NZ_QSIG01000009.1, forward strand.
AACGAGTTCAGCGATGCTTCCGTATGCACCACCCAGGATAAGAAGGTGATTCTGATGGGTGGCTCTGGCGGAATCAACTGGTTCCAGGCCGACCGGGTAAAGCAGCACCCATGGCAGGCAAAGGTGGTTATCTCGGGCTTCGTGGTCAACAACAAGGCAGTGACCCCAGGCATGGAGTCGGGCAGCTATACCATCACGGACAGCTGGGTAACTGTGGCACGGGAGTTCAATCTCTCGCACGATGACAACACCTTCTCCCTGCAGCTCTCTACCCTCACCTATAATAATGTGGAGCAGATAAGATACGCCTACAGCATCAACGGCGATGCCTGGCGCACCGTGCCAGCCAGACAGAACGAACTTGCCTTCTCGCACATGGCTCCCGGCAGCTACAAATACCGCATCAAGGCCATCTGCAACGGCTACGAAACACCGGTGAAGGAGTTCACCATCATCGTTCACCCAGCCTGGTATGCCAGCATCTGGGCAAAGCTCTTCTATCTGCTGCTCCTCATAGCAGCCATCATGCTCTACCTGCGCCACCGCAAGCGCCAGATGGAAGACCAGCTCATCCTGCAGCAGCACATCCACGCCGAAGAGATGGGCGAGGCGAAGATCAAGTTCTTCATGAACATCAGTCACGAAATCCGTACGCCATTGACACTGATTATCACCCCATTGCTCTCCCTGATTAAGGAAGACAAAGAGCCTCACCGTCAAGGCATCTACGAGATTATCCGAAAGAACTCGGAACGTATTCTTCACCTCATCAACCAGATGATGGACCTCAGAAAGATTGACAAGGGACAGATGGTAATGCGTATGTGCAAAACCGATATGGTTTCGTTCATCAATGAAGAATACGACCTTTTCAAGCAGCAAGCCATTGCCAAGAGCATCGACTTCGAATACCAGCATGACTGCGGAGAGCTTCCAGTATGGATAGACCGCAACAACTTCGACAAGGTGATAATTAACACCCTCTCGAATGCCTTCAAGTTTACCCCTACGGCAGGCCACATCCTCCTCTCGCTCACCCACACCGACCACCATGCCTACATCAGCATCAAGGACAGCGGCATAGGCATCCCGAAGGACAAGCTGGAAACCATCTTCCAGCGCTTCTACCAGACCCCTGCCGACCCTAGCGACCGCAACTTCGGTACGGGCATCGGTCTTGACCTGACCCGTTCGCTCGTAGAACTGCACTACGGCACCATCTCTGCCCGCAACAACGAGGGCGTGAAGGGAAGCAAGTTTGAGCACGGAAGCGAGTTCATCATCCGCATTCCATTGGGCAAGGATCATCTCAAACCAGAAGAGATCATCGAGGAAGAAGAGATGAAGAAAGAGCAGAATAATGAACTTGCTGAAGCAGAACAGGAAGAACAGCTGGCAGAAAACAATGACCAACCAGCCGAAACCATGAACAATTCCGATACTACCCCAGTCTCTGCCAAGGGAGCCAAGGCAGAAATCGTGATTGTGGAAGACGAAGAGGATATTCAGGAATACCTGAAAGCACAGCTCTCCAGCGACTTCAAGATTCGCACATACCCTAACGGAAAGGTGGCGCTGAACGAGATTCTGAAGAATAAGCCAGACCTTGTCATCAGCGACATCATGATGCCGGAAATGGACGGAACCACCCTCTGCGCCAAGCTGAAATCAAACATCAACACCAACGATGTGCCTATCATCCTGCTCACAGCCAAGAGCCGTGAGGAAGACCAGCTGGAAGGATTGCAGACCGGTGCCGACGCCTACATCCTGAAGCCGTTCAACATGGACATTCTGCACCGCAACATCATCAACCTGCTCACCGTGCGCCGCACTTTGCGCAATAAGTTTACGGGCAATGAAAGCCAGAATCACCAGGTAGAACAGATAGAAATGCAGACACCTGACAATTCCCTGATGCAACGGGTGATGGAGGTTATCAACGAAAACATCAACGATTCCGACCTGAGTGTGGATATGATAGCACAGAAGGTAGGCATCAGTCGTGTACACCTGCACCGCAAGATGAAGGAGCTGACCAATCAGACGCCACACAGCTTCATCCGCAACATCCGACTGCAGCAGGCAGCCAAATTGCTCAAGGATGGCAAGCAAAGCATCACTGAAGTGATGTACGCTTGCGGTTTCTCCAATTCCGCAAGTTTCAGCACCATGTTCAAGAACCTCTATGGCTGTTCTCCTAGAGAATACATGCAGAATGCCATGAAGAAATAAAGATGATACACAATAGAAAAAAGAATATGTAACAAAAACAAAGCTTTATGAAACTTTGAAAAAAGTCTTGGTTACATTTCACAATGAAAGATTGCAAATAAAGCCGTAACTTTGCAGCGGAAAAACCAGTATGGATTCTCATACCTGGCTTTCCGCTGCATTTTTTTATCTTATTGTATAATCTTTAAAAATCAACTATCATAATGAAGAAATTAGCAATCTTATCGCTTTCGCTGATGCTTGCTGCAGGAGCGCAGGCACAGACAGCAGACTTCGACTACTTCAAGTATGCCGGCAATGATGCCCGATTCAATGTCCAGATAGACAAGACGCATCAGTACTACAACCCAATATTGGCAGGATTCTATCCCGACCCATCTCTCTGCCGCGTAGGTGACACCTATTATCTGGTGAATTCCTCCTTCACCTTCTTCCCAGGTGTACCTCTTTCTACCAGCAAGGATTTGGTAAACTGGACTCCAGCCGGGCATGTGCTCACCCGCCAATCGCAGGTGCCTCTGAAGGGCCAGCATGTATCAGGCGGTATCTTCGCACCAGCCATCAGCTATAACAAGAAGAACAAGACCTTCTATATGATTACCACCAACGTGGGTGCCGGAAACTTCTTCGTCAAGTCCAAGGACCCATCCAAGGGCTGGAGCGAACCTATCTATCTGAAGAAGATTGACGGCATTGACCCTAGCTTCTTCTTCGATGACAACGGAAAGGGCTACATTGTACACAACGGTCCGGTAGTTGGTGGTGCCGACTATGAGGGTCAGCGTGCTATCCGCTGCTTCGAATTCGACGTAAAGGGCGACAGCATCAAGGGCGACTTCAAGGAGATTCTCCGTGGCGGAACCCATGTAGAGGCTCGTCCTATCTGGATTGAAGGTCCTCATCTCTTCAAGAAGGGCAAGTTCTATTATCTGATGTGTGCAGAAGGTGGTACAGGCGGCTGGCACAGCGAGGTAATTCTCCGCGCCAAGAACCCAATGGGTCCTTGGGAGGAATGCCCAAACAACCCTATCCTTACCCAGCGTACCGGACTCGATCCTAACCGCAAGGACCCTGTATCCAGTGCTGGTCATGCAGACATTGTAGAAGATGGAAAGGGTAACTGGTGGGCTGTATTCCTGGCTTGCCGTCCATACGAAGAAGATATGTATAATACAGGTCGCGACACCTATCTTCTGCCGGTAACATGGAAGAATGGCTGGCCAGAGATTCTTACCAAGAATACTCCTATCTCTACCATTGGAGAGAAGACTGGCTTGAAACCAACTGAAAAGAATGAGTTCTCAGGAAACTTCTCTTACGTGGATAATTTTGATACAGCAAACAATGGTGCAGGTTTGAAGGATCTGAATCCTCGGTGGATGTTCCTCCGCGACTTCGTGGATTGCTATAAGGTAGAAAACGGCAAATTGAAGTTCAATCTCTTGCCGGGCAATATCTACAAGCGTGAACCGATGTCTGCCATCTGGGCTCGCCAGCAGCACGGAACCTTCACTGCCGAGACAGAGATTAACTTCACTCCCCGCAACGACAAGGAGATAGCAGGTTTGGCACTTCTCCAGAAGGAAGACCACAACTTCGTACTGGGCAAGACCATGAAGAAGGACAAGCTGATGATTACCCTGACCCGTGCAGAGAAGAACAACGCCACTATCGCCTCAGCTCCTATCAAGGCAGGCAAACTGAAGCTGAAGATTGAAGGTCATGATAGATATTACGATTTCTATTATGCAGAGGAAGGCGGCGACTGGCAGCTGCTCGCCAAAGGTGTGGATGCCAGCAACCTGAGCACCCAGAAGAGCGGTGGTTTCATCGGTGCCTGCATCGGACTCTATGCCTCTTCCAACAAGGAATAACAGATATCATGATATGATATAATAAATACAAAAAGACTCCCCGAGCTTTTCGGGGAGTCTTTTTGTATTTTGTTTTTGTATAAGTTTTATTTATTCTTCACAATATCCAATGTCATTTTGCCAACCCAGATGGCGCCCTTGCCATTCTGATCTACAGGCACCTGCTTGCCATCAAGATCTGTTCTGTACTTCAGCGTCTGGAAGAGGCTGTGGCTGTGACCTCCCAATACCAGGTCGATATGACGGGAAGCAGCAATCACCTCGGTATCATCCGTGCCCTCTATATTCCAGCCCAGATGAGAGATGCAGATGATGACATCACACTTCTCCTTCTTCTTCAGGATCTCTGTCATCTCGTTCGCCTTCTGGATAGGATCCAGGTACTGGATGCAACCGTAATTCTTCTCACTCACCAAGCCGGCAAGCTGCGGAGCCAGTCCGAAGACGCCAATCTTGAGTCCCTTGCGATGCAATATCACGTATGGCTTCACAATATCCGCCAGCTCAGTGCCGGTGAAATCGTAGTTGGCACAAACGATCGGGAACTTTGCCATCTTGAAGAGACGCACCATACTGTCCATGCCGTAATCGAACTCATGGTTTCCGATGGTGGCTGCATCATACTTCATCTCGTTCATCAATCCCACTTCTACATCCCCCTTGAAGAGCGAATAGTAAGGAGATCCCTGAGAGAAATCGCCACTGTCGAAGAGCAGAAGATCAGGATTCAGACTGCGCTCCTGCTTGATCATTGCCACACGGCGGAGGTAGCCTCCACGGTTTGCTATGGCTGTATCTGCGAGATTCGGATTGTAAGGCATCACGCAGGAGTGGGTATCGTTGGTATGGAGCACAACGAGCTGCTTCACTACCTTTGGAGCCTTCTGCGCCTTTGCCTCCTTCTTAACCTTTGAATCCTTCAGGACTTCAGCCTGTACTGTTGCCGGCTGCAGCGTGAATGATGCCAGCGCCAGCGCTATATATAATAATGTATGTTTCATTTCTGTACTTATTTAGTTAGTCTATCTGCTTGCCGGGGGTTACAAATCCACGGAAAGCTTCGTTCTCCCTATTCTACTACGCAGCGGCCTTCTACTCTTGACTCCACTACCTTGCCCTGAGCCTTCATTTCACGGAAATAGTCCATGATGATGTAGCGCACATTGTTCTCCTTCGACTTAGGAGCCACCACATCGGTCCCGCTCTTGAAGGCTACAAGCTGGTCGTTGCCCTCGGCAAGGTAATCGAGGGTGGCTATGCGATAGCTCTTGGCTGGATCGACAGGTTCGCCGTTCAGGGTTACGCTCTTCAGTTTGCGGTCGCGGGTGATAACCATTCTTACAGCATGGCTCATTCCCTCGCCGCCACGGTGGGCTATCTGCTGGAAGAGTTCAAGCACCTTCTCGCCGGTAAGCGTGAGGAAACAGATCTTGTTCTCGAAAGGAGCCACCTCGCTCACATCGCCAACGTTGATATCGCCCTTGGCAAAGTCGGCACGGATGCCACCCATGTTATACACCGAGAAGACTGGCTGCTCATTAAACTGTCTGCCACCCCATACCAGGATATCACAAAGCAGGTTACTCAACTCACTCTCAGGTCGATGGCGGGTCATATCATGAGCAACAGATCCCACTACAGGTCCCATGATGCTATCCACCTTATGCTGATAAGGGGCGATGAACTTCGCAGCCTCAGCATCCGGCTGGGCATCCCATTTCCGGTCTATCAAAATACGGGTTCTCTCCACCTTTGCCACCTTGAATTTCTGGGCAAAGGCTGGACTTGCCATCAGCATCAGAGCCATAGAGGCAAGCATCATCTGCATACTATTCTTTTTCTTCATACCTTTTCTGTTTTTCAGGGTACAAAGATACAAAATAAATCTGTGAAATCCGTGAAATCTGTGGGAAAAGACGTTGACAAGAAAGAAAAATAGTTAAATCTGCGAGAAAAAAGAGAAGAAACCCACTGAAAATTTGCGAGATACGAGAAAAAGTAGTAACTTTGCACCCGCTTTTCGGCGTAACCGCTGTTGTCTGGGCAGAAGTGTTGCTCGGCCATGTTGCGTTGGAACGACAAACAATTTTTAATTTTATACAAAAAATGGATTTGATTAAAGTTGCTGAAGAAGCATTTGCAACCGGCAAGAAGTTCCCTGAGTTCAAGGCAGGTGACACTATCACAGTCGCTTACAAAATCGTCGAGGGTACTAAGGAGCGTATCCAGCTCTATCGTGGTGTAGTTATCAAGATCTCTGGTCATGGTGACAAGAAGCGTTTCACCGTTCGTAAGATGTCAGGTACTGTAGGTGTAGAGCGTATCTTCCCTATCGAGTCACCAGCTATCGATTCTATCGAGGTGAACAAGCACGGTAAGGTACGTCGCGCTAAGTTGTACTACTTGCGTAAGCTCACAGGTAAGAAGGCTCGTATCGCTGAGAAGAAGACCATCGCTAAGAGCGCTGAGTAATTTTCTTAGTTACCTATTAAAAATTAGAATCAGAAAAAGGGCATCCGATCTCACGATTGGATGCCCTTTCTGCATTTCCGACTACCCGATATCTTTTGAATAACTCATCACACCAGACGAGCGGATGAGATAGAGTCAAAACCTTATTCTCCGGCGCTGTAGTTGGTCAGTCCGTCATCGGTACCGTGCAATGCGCCCTGCAGATCAGCCCAGCTCTGGAATCCGGCAAGCAATGCCAGACGGTTGAGTGTCTGCTGTGAAGGTTTCTCCTTTCCTTTCATTATTTCCCATACCTTGTGCAGCAACTTGTTGTTTCTATGCTTCTCTTCGTGCTGCAGGTGTTCCCTGCCTAGCTTCTTCTCCAAAGCTACAGCGAGGATTTTCAAATCATTTTTCATTGTGATTATCCTTCCTCAAATTCTCAATTCCTTTAATTTCTCAAATTTTCATTTTTCATTCCTAACTGCGGGCAAAAGTACACAATATTTTTGAAACGGAGTCATGTTTGGGAGATTATTTTTGAATTTCGCACGAAAAAAATGGTTTTCTCATATTTTTTTTGTAATTTTGCAACCAAATTCTAAATACATTTCTTAATTAAGATGAAAGAATTAGCACTTAAGTACGGATGCAATCCGAATCAGAAGCCTTCTCGCATCTATATGGATGACGGAAGGGAACTGCCTATCGAAGTTATCAACGGCCGTCCTGGCTACATCAACTTCCTGGATGCTTTCAACTCTTGGCAATTGGTCAAGGAACTGAAGGCAGCTACAGGAATGCCTGCTGCCGCTAGTTTCAAACATGTTTCTCCTGCTGGTGCTGCCATCGGCCTGCCTCTGAGCGACACTCTGAAGAAGATCTACTTCTGCGATGACGTGGATTTCGAGCTTTCTCCTCTGGCTTGCGCTTATGTTCGTGCTCGCGGTGCCGACCGTATGTGTTCTTACGGCGATTTCGTGGCACTCAGCGATGTCTGCGACGAGGCTACAGCCCTCCTCATCAAGCGTGAGGTGAGCGATGGCGTGATTGCTCCAGGCTTTACCCCTGAGGCTATCAAGGTGTTGAAGGAGAAGCGCAAGGGTACCTACTGCGTAATCCAGATTGATCCAGACTACGTGCCAGCTCCTATCGAGCACAAGCAGGTATTCGGTGTTACCTTCGAACAGGGCCGCAACGAGGTAAAACTCGATGATCCTGCTCTCTTCGAGGACATCCCTACCAAGAACAAGACATTCACTCCAGAGGCTAAACGCGACCTGATTATCTCGCTCATCACCCTGAAATATACTCAGAGTAACTCTGTATGCTACGTGAAGGATGGTCAGGCTATCGGTATCGGTGCCGGTCAGCAGAGCCGTATCCACTGTACCCGTCTGGCTGGTTCCAAGGCTGATGAGTGGTGGCTGCGCCAGTGCCCTAAGGTGATGAACCTGCCGTTCAAGGAGAAGATTCGCCGTGCCGACCGTGACAATACCATCAACGTCTATATTTCTGACGAGTGGGAGGATGTATTGCAGGATGGCGTATGGGAGCAGTTCTTTACAGAGAAGCCTGAGCCACTGACCCGCGAGGAGAAGAAGGCTTGGATTGCCCAGAACAAGGGTGTATCTGTAGGTAGCGACGCTTTCTTCCCATTCGGCGACAACATCGAGCGTGCTCACAAGAGTGGTGTAGAATATATAGCAGAAGCAGGCGGTAGCATCCGTGACGATAATGTTATCGATACATGCGATAAGTACGGCATCGCCATGGCGTTTACTCACGTTCGCCTCTTCCATCATTAATTTATAATATAATAAGGTATGAGTGATATTGACGATATTATCATGGGTGGCATGGTTTTCAAGGGCGGCGGTGGTCCGAAGAAGGACGACGACGACAAGGTGAAGACCAAGGCCAAGAAGAAGAAGTACATCACGGGTGCTCACGGAAGCGGCTCTGCCCGTCAGAAGGCAAAGTATCGCCAACAGAGAGCCAACCGTAAATCGCAGAAGAAGAAGTAATTCTTTTCTCCAGAGTAAAGATGATTGATGAATCTTCTAAGAAAAGATGACCAATGCATCTTCTGAGAATAAAAAGGAAATCCCCATCGACAGGAGCAATCCAGGCGATGGGGATTTTTTCGTATTTCAGACATCAGTCTTCATTGAGCCTGATACTCTGCCAGGTGGAAACCAGGTTGCCCGATACGGCTACAGTTGGTGTCTGACTCTTCTCATTCACCACCACCGACTTCTGCGCCACATTCGTCTTCACATAGTCGAAGAGAGTGCCATAGGTAACTTTTCCCTTGCTCTCCTGCAGTTTCTTCAGGAGGAAATAGGTAAAGAGTCCGTGCTTCTTTTCCTTGTAGGGATAAGCGGTCTCGCTGCCCTGGGCTGCCGTCATCACGAGCATGTTGCCCTTCGGAGCCTCAGCCTTTGCCTTGAGCGCTACCCCTCGGGCAGAAGCCAGCATGCCCTCGCCTCGCTTGCTGCCGCTGAAGCAGGCATCCATCAGCACCGTAACGCAGGCTGCGTTCAAACCGTTGAGTTCAGAATACAGCCTGCTCATACTGTAACCCGTTGCCGGAATATTACTCTTGCCATCTACGGGCAGAAGATAGGAAGTGCCGTTACTCTCGTCGGGCATTCCATGTCCGGCATAATAGAAGATGAATCTAGCCTCAGCCCCATAGGCCTTGGCGATGTTCTGCATCCAGTTGATTTCCGCCAGCATATTGTTGAGGGTGGCATCCTTGCGGACATGCAGGTTGCTTTCCGGAATGCCGAGCAGCTTGACGCAGTATTCCCTGAAAGCCATACCGTCGTTGAGGGCAAACTCCACGTTCACTTCCTCCTGGTAATTCTCGTTGGCGATGATCACGGCAAAGGTCTTCTCCTGCTTTACCTTCGAAACAGGAATATTCAGATCCACATCCGATTTCAGATAGCTTGCCAGCGTATTCATACCTTCGTGGGCTCCCGCTGCCTGCACCGTCTTCCGGGTAGCAACAACCTGATGCTCATCCCTTACAAATTCCTGGGCACAGGTGGAGTCGGTTCTCATTACCTTTACAAGTCCTTTCTTGCCCACAGAGATTCTCTGCGAGTTGACAGGTAGCGAGAACCAACATCCTGCTGCCATCATCACCATCATCATGATATTCTTCCATTTCATACACTAGCGGTTTTGATGTTTACACCTTTTTTTATATATATAGAGTTTGATAGATTTTCCTTAAATTTCCTCTAACTTTCTACTTACTTCCCTTAACTTCCTTCTAACTTCAACTAACTTCCCATTTACCAGTCGTCCGAGAATCCGTCGGAAGAATCGGCGAGAAGCGCCTCTTTCAGAATATCGATGATGGAGTTCTGGAAAGCCGAAGCCATCACGAAAGCCTTGCTCGATGCCAGCTTATGTTTGTCCTTTTCTACATAAGGATAACAGGAACTGATGTTCCACACCTCATCCTTGCTCTCCACCTGATCATCATCCGCCTCGCCGGTAGCAGCCGCAGCCAGCACACTGGCGATGGCACTTGTCCATCCGCCGCCCGATTTCACGGTCACTTCGTAGCTATCCATATAGACACTCACCCTTGCCTTCTCCTCCTTCACATCCACACGGATATACGGCATCATATCCACCTGATAATGGTTGACTCCGGCATTCTGTCGGGCGATGTTCTCGATATAAGCCTGGGTGATGATCAGTCCCTGTTCGGCATTCTGCTCTCGGATCACACCGTGGGTATCCTTACTTTTGAATGCACGGTTGAACCATTCGATGGCTTTCTTGAAGATTTCAGCCTTCGACTGACCAGTACACGCGATGACCTCCTGATAGTGCAGGCGGTTCTTGTTGTCCAGGGCTACTTCCTTGCTTAGGTTTCCTGCAGCCTCTGTCCAGTTATCGCCATACTTATCCTTGGCGTATCTCTCTATCTGTTCGGCTGTAAAGACCTGAGCACTTGCCGTAAGGGCAAGCACGCAGAGAACGAGTGCAATAAGATATTTCTTCATATTATCATTTATATTTTAAGTGATGCTGCAAAGATAGCATTTTTAAAAATACAAACCCGTTCAGATGATAAAAACCTATGATGCAATGCGTAAAAACTTGCAGTTGGCGGCTTTTGATCATCCAAACGGGTGGAATTTTTCGATTAACAGGAGTAATTTTCGCTATTTCTAGTTCTTCACGCTCTTCACGCCTTTGCCCTTGGTAAGATGCAGGGTGGCTGCCTTGAGATTGTGATTACTGTGGTCGAAGACGATGGCTGGGTCCAGACGGCGACCACCGAATGACATTTCGAAATGGAGATGCTCAGTGGTGGCGCGCCCCGTGCGTCCGGTCAGTCCAATCACCTGTCCTGCCTTCACCTTATCGCCCTTCTTCACAAAGTTCTTGCTCTGATGACTGTAGAGCGTCTCCAGTCCATAGGCATGCTTGATGCGGATGCAATTGCCGTATCCGTAATATGGACCCGATGCCACTACCTCACCATCAAAGGCTGCCACGATTTCATCATTCGCCTTGGTCTTCAGATCTACTCCCGAATGGCGACGCTTGCCGCCGTAGGGACTGATCACCTTGGCATCCGGTAACGGATAGGCCCACGCCTTCTCCTCTATCTTCTCCAGATCCAGACGGAAGGTATTGGTGATGGTAAACGGATCGCTTACCTCATCAGGATCCAGGGTCATCGCTTCCCTGCCCTTGCCCAGTCCACCGGAGTTTCTCGATACGGAGGAGTCCTTGCCGCCAATCACCTTGATGCCGATGCGGTTGCCCTCCTTTCGGAACTGCACGGTCTGTCGGCGGAGCTTATGACTCTTCAGCTCAATGATGGTCTCCGGATTGATACGTGCGCCGTTCACCATGATGGAGAAATCGCAATAGGTCTCTCCATCTCGGGTGCCCACGATGGCAATGGTCTGTCCGGCATCTATCGACTGTCCCACCTTCACCAGGTTCTCGGCATTGTTGGCATACACGGTTTCCAGACCGTTGTCATGGCGGATTACAATCACGTTGCCCATCGACTCGGTCTTGCGCGAAAGACGCACATAACCATCAAACATAGCCTTCACTGCATCGCCCTTTGCTGTAGAGATGCGCATCACACTGCTGCCATTGATAAGGCTAGCCTTGCCCACAGGAAGCGGGAATGAATATTCCTTGGCACGGAATATCTCAAAGTCAACATTGAAGGCTTGACTCTGGGCAAAGAGACCTGGCGTTGCGATGCTCACCTGCTGTTGCTCGGCGGCAGTAAACTCATTCTTGGCGGGCATGAAACTGCTCAGCGAAAGCATCAGCATTCCCGAGACGGCAGCCAGCCCGATTCTTCTTCTTAATCTTTTGTTTACAATCATTCTCTATTCATTTTAATACATATTTTACAACACAAAAACATCCATTTTTCCCTCTTCGTTCATAGAAAAGAGAAAAATGGATGTTATCTTGAAAACTTACTTCATCAGAATGCCGGTATAGATTCTGCCACTCTCGATGCCCAGCTTTCTTGCCGAGAAGAACTCGTCGCTATGGGCAAAGGTACAGATGCCGCAATCCTGGATATTCTCCTCAGCCACACCGCAATGCAGCAGGATCTGCTTGTTGCAGAGCGGCAGGTTGATGTGCCACTTCAGCGGCTGCACGATGTTTCCTTCTGCAGCCAGGCGCTCACGCTCGGCAACATCTACCGAAAAGGCGGCATTGGGGCGCTGCTCGGCTATCTCTTCCATCGGGAAGGCTGCCTGCTCGAAAGCCTCATACACCTCATCGCCTACCTCGAAATGCTCCAGGGAGATACCCGGACCAATCACAGCCTTCAGCTTCTTTGGCTCCGTATGATAGGCGAAAGCCATCTCCTGGATGGTCTTGTGGACGATGCGTGCCAGCGTGCCTCGCCATCCGGCATGGATGGTTGCCACAGCATGGTGCTCCTCGTCATAGAGCAGGATTGGGATGCAGTCGGCGGTGGAAACGCCTATACATACGCCCTTCTCATTGGTCATCACGGCATCTACGCCCTCGAGAATCATCTTGCGGATGTTCTCAGGCATTGAGAAATAATCTCCTGCCACCTGACGGACCTCTACTCCATGCACCTGATGCGGCAGGATGATGTGGTCGATGCTTATGCCCAGCTCATCCGCCAGCTTCCTGCGGTTCTCTGCCACGTGTTCGGCGCAGTCGCCGCAATAGTCATTGATATTGAATTCGCTGTAGTTGCCCAGGCTCACTCCTCCCTTTCGGGTGGTAGAGAAAGCTGTGACGCCCTCAGCGATATGATATTCCTTATTCATATTCGAAATCATCTAAGTCATCTACATCCTCGATTTCATCCTCATCGATATACTCCACGATGTCCTCGCCCTCAGCCTCGAGTTCCTGCTGGAAGCGGCTCATATCCTTGTCACGGTGAACGAGGGTATCTTCTGAAGTAATCTCCTGCAGCTTGTTGCTCTCTGAATTCAACTCCTTCCAGAGCACATCCTTGAGTTCCTGGATTCCCTGTCCGGTAACTGATGAGATGAATACCACCGGAAGATCGGTTGGCAGAGTCTCCTTCAGCATCTCGATGAGCTCCTCGTCCAGCAGGTCACACTTGGTGACGGCGAGCACGCGATGCTTGTCGAGCATCTCAGGATTGAAGTTCTTCAACTCGCCCAGCAGTACCTCGTATTCCTTCTTGATATCGTCGGTATCACCCGGAATCATAAAGAGGAGCAGAGAGTTGCGCTCGATGTGTCGCAGGAATCGCAGTCCCAAGCCCTTTCCTTCGCTCGCTCCCTCGATGATACCCGGGATATCAGCCATCACGAAACTCTGATGGTCGCGGTAATCCACGATACCCAGCGATGGCTCGAGGGTAGTAAACGGATAGTTGGCTATCTTTGGACGGGCACTGGATACGGCAGAGAGCAGGGTTGACTTTCCGGCATTAGGGAAACCCACAAGACCCACATCGGCAAGGAGCTTCAGCTCCATGATGATGGTCATCTCCTGCATCGGCTCACCTGGCTGCGCATAGCGTGGAGCCTGGTTGGTAGAGGTACGGAACTGGAAGTTGCCCAGTCCGCCGCGTCCGCCCTTCAGGAGCAGTACTTCCTGACCGTCGTAAGCCACGTCGCAGACGAACTTACCGGTTTCGGCATTATACACCACGGTACCGCAAGGCACATCGATATAGATGTCCTTACCATCAGTGCCGTGGCACTTGTCACGTCCTCCATTGCCACCATGCTCGGCGAAGAAGTGGCGCTGATACTTCAGATGCAGCAAGGTCCAGTAGTTGTGGTTGCCGCGAAGATAGATGCTTCCTCCACGTCCGCCATCGCCACCGTCAGGTCCACCATTCGGTTGGTACTTCACGTGGCGCAGGTGCATGGAGCCTTTACCACCCTTACCAGAGCGGCAGTTGATCTTTACATAATCTACGAAATTGGATTCAGCCATTGATTTTTCTTTTTAATTTGAACGTTGAATCTTCTTCTTTTGAACGGAAGATTCTTCTTTTTTTAATGAATAAATCTTCCCCGCAGCCTTGCGGGGAAGATTATTATATCTTGACTACAAGTTGTCGATTACATTGCAAACACGAGCGAAGATCTCATCTACTGTTCCGAGACCCTCGATGTGGTGGTGGATACCCTCCTTCTCATACCAGTCGATGAGAGGAGCAGTCTGTGTATGATATACGTTGAGACGCTTCTTGATAGTCTCCTCGTTGTCATCAGAACGGCCACTCAACTTACCGCGGTTGAGCAGACGAGCCATCAGCTCATCCTCTGGAACGGCGAGCTCGATCATGGCAGCGATCTTGTGACCACGCTCAGAGAGCATCTTCTTCAAAGCCTCAGCCTGTGGAGTGGTACGTGGGAAACCGTCGAAGATCACACCTGCGTGATCCTTGCCGAAGCTGTCATATACACTTGCGAGGATGTCGATCATCAACTCGTCTGGAATCAACTGACCATTGTCAATATAGCCCTTGGCAGTCTTGCCGAGCTCTGTACCATTCTTGATTTCGTTACGAAGAACGTCACCTGTTGAAATGTGACCGAGACCATACTTCTCGATCATCTTGTCGCTCTGTGTACCCTTACCAGCACCTGGAGCGCCGAAAATTACGATATTTTTCATTTTTACCTTAAATATATATAAATTGTTTTATGTTGTGTCTCCCACATGCTTTCACCCCCTATTCTTCTACAATCGTGTAGATGTCGCGGAGGTTTCTGCCTTCTTGGTCATAATCTAATCCATATCCTACGATGAAATCGTTAGGGATTTCCATTACGGCATAGTTGATATCCAGATCCACCTTCAGATTGCCCGGCTTCACGAGAAGCGAGCAGATCTCGATGCTGGCTGGATTCTTCTTCTTCAGATTCTCGATCATGTGAGCCATGGTAAAGCCGGAATCCACGATGTCCTCCACGATCACCACGTGGCGACCGGTAAGATCCTGGTTCAGACCCATCAGAGTCTTCATGCTGCCGGTAGAACTGGTGCCCTCGTAGGAAGCATACTTCACAAAAGAAATCTCGCTTGGTACCGTAATCATTCGCATCAGATCGGCAGCGAAGATAAACGAACCATTCAACACAGCCAGGAACACCGGAGTCTTATCCGCATAATCCTGGTTCAGACGGTCGGCAACGACCTGTACCTTCTTCAGAATATCTGCCTCTGGAATGGAGGTCTTGAAGGTCTTATCCTTGATTTTTACTATGCCCATAGTCTTGATGATATAATATTTTCTGCAAAATTACGAAAAAATCGTGAAACTTCATCCATTCATCGACTTTTTTTAGTACTTTTGCATTAAAATAATCAGATAATCGGACATAACATATATTAATATATGAAAATATTCACTAGTGCTCAGATACATGAGCTGGACAAATACACCATTGAGCATGAGCCTATCACATCGCTCAACCTGATGGAAAGGGCTGCCAAGGCGCTCACCCGTGCCATCGAGGAGGAATGGTCTAACAGAACGCCGGTCGTGGTTTTCGCCGGACCGGGAAACAATGGTGGTGATGCACTTGCCGTGGCGCGCCTTCTCAGCGAAGACGGCTATGCGGTGAGTGTATTCCTATTCAATGTGCACAACAAGCTTTCTGCCGACTGTGCCACCAACAAGAAACGACTCATCGAGGGTAAGCGCGTCAAGCAGTTTACCGAGGTCACCGTCAACTTCGACCCTCCTCAGCTCGAGGCGGGAATGCTCGTAGTGGATGGACTCTTCGGCAGCGGACTCAACAAGCCGCTGGCGGGCGGATTCGCAGCCATGGTGAAATACATCAACCAGAGTGCGGCAAAGATCGTGAGCATCGACCTGCCTTCCGGTCTGATGAGCGAGGATAACTCCTACAACATCAGCGCCAACATCATCCGTGCCGACCTCACCCTCACCCTGCAGCAGAAGAAGCTGTCGATGATGATGGCAGACAACCAGCAGTATCTGGGCAGAATCAAGGTGCTTGATATCCGACTCTCTCCTGAGTTCATCCAGCGCACCGAGAGCCGTTGCAGCATCCTCGAAGAGAAGGATATCCGCCAGCTCCTGAAGCCTCGCGGCGACTTCGCCCACAAGGGCAGCATGGGCACGGCGCTCCTCATCGCAGGCAGCTACGGCATGTCGGGCGCTTCGGTCCTTGCCACCAGAGCCTGCCTCAGAACGGGTGTGGGAAAGGTGATTACCCATACGCCTAAGAGAAACTATGAAATCATGCAGATTTCCGTGCCCGAGGCGGTACTGCAGATGGATACTGAGGAAACCATCTTCAGCGAACCAGTAGATACGGAAGATTACCACGCTATGGGCATCGGTCCGGGACTGGGAACCAGCGAGGCGACAGCCATCGCCCTGATTGCCCAACTCAGAAGATGCACCTGTCCAGTTGTGGTGGATGCCGATGCACTCAACATCCTTGCCAGTCACCGTGCCTGGATGCAGCAGTTGCCAAAGAACCACATCTTCACTCCACATCCTAGGGAGCTTGACCGTCTGGCTGGCATCACCAGCAGCAACTGCACCGAGCGCCTCTTCAAGGCATGCGAGCTTGCCGACCGTCTGCACGGCTACATTCTGCTGAAGGGACATTTCTCTGCCCTCTGTCATCCAGACGGTAAGGTAGAGTTCTGCTCTACGGGCAACAGCGGTATGGCTACTGCGGGCAGTGGCGATGTGCTTACAGGCATCATCACCGCTCTTCTGGCTCGCGGCTACAAGCAGGCAGATGCCGCCCGCATCGGTATGTACCTTCATGGTCTTGCCGGCGACCTCGCCATCAAGGACCTGGGCAAGGAAAGCCTCATCGCCAGCGATCTCATCAATTACCTGCCGAAGGCATTCCTCAGAATAGAAGAATAATATACTGAACTTTCGCATGTGGGGAAGTCAAGAGAAGTTAAGGAAGTTAGAAGGAAGTTAAGGGACAAATGTCCCACGTTTTACGCTAGAAGACTATTGTCCCTTAACTTCCCGAACGACCGTAGGGAATGATAACTTCTTTAACTTCTATCAATTCCCTCACTTGCGAAACTCTTCAACACCTCTACAATCCCGCTTCTACAACCTTTCTGGCTCCATAGAAGCGCTTTTCCAGCTCGCGTCGCAGATCATCCTTGCGGTCCATATTCAGCTTCTTGCGGATATGGCTGCGCTGGCTGGTGATGTTCGATTCACTCTTGTTCAGTTCGATGCAGATTTCCTTCAGCATCTTGCCTTCCAGTACCATCTGGCAGATCACTCGCTCGCTGTTGGTAAGGTCGGCACATACCAGATCCCAAGCCTTCTTGCTCAGTTCGTTGGTCTTCAACTGTTCTGCGGCACAGTCCAGGATATTCTGCTGCTGCTCCGGGCGCAGGCGACTCAACAGGTTCACCGCCATATCCTTCTCTTCATCCTTCAGGTCGGCAAGCATGTGCAGTGCCTTCCTCTCTTCTTCCCTCATCTGCTTGGGCTGTCTGAGTTCCTTGAACATGACTGGTTCCCAGTTATAGATCCATACATAGAGAATCATCAGGAAACCTACCAGAACTGCCTTGATGCTGAAGAGCAGCACGGAGATCTGCGTATGCGAGATGACTACCGCTACCACTGGCAGCAGAGCGACGGCAAAGCCGAGAGTGGTTCGGTTGAGCTGCTGGCTCTGGGCGGTAATGGCGAGTATAAACATGATAAAGATATTGCTCATCACGCTCAGGTTGTCCCGATCGCCTGATAGTGCAGACAAAGCATACTGTCAATCGCCAGCTTGACGAATACGAGGATATAGAGCAGGGAGATACCTGTCTTGAATACCACCTTGCGCTTCAGCACCACATACATCAGCAGCGCCAGTGCGAGGGTATGGCATATATTATAGAACATGCCCCCAGCCCGTCCGAGAACGGCCTCCCCCTTATTTAGTTATTATAACAATAGTTCGTTAATAATTCAATAATGTGCTAAGCAGCTATACGCTGTAAGCACGAGAGATCTTTGAAAATCTTGCTAATTAAAGTTCGGTTCGGGGTGTACCCGCTTGCTTTAAAAATTCGTTTCACCAGATAAATGTTGGTCATCAGTGACTTGAATGAAGACATAGAATATTCCATTCCCATCTCCTTCATAGTTACCTTGGCAACATTTAGTGATGTGAACGAAGCATT
>NZ_QSIG01000090.1:0-4226 GCF_003468525.1 Prevotella sp. AM34-19LB
ATACAGGTTGGGAGAATTTCATGAGATGCTATGAAGCCAGCAGAGGCTGAAGCTTCGTGGCATCGAAGCAGGGACAGGCTTTCTGCATGCCCGGCAAATCGCGGTGACCCAGAATGGTCTTGATGTCCGGAAACTCACGGTGAAGACGGAGGATGAGAAGCTTCATCGCCTCCTTCTGGGCTGGCGTGCGGGTATCAGAAATGCAACCGCTCGGCGACAAACCGCCCTCGTAGCAGATACCGATGGAATGAGCATTGTAGCCCAAGGCATGAGCACCCATCCGCTCCACCGGACGGCATGGATAAACCACACCTTCCAGGGTGATGTAAAAATGATAACCGATGTCGCGCCAACCGTTCACCACCACATGGTCGTGGCGCAACTGCTCCAGAGTGTACCGGTGATTGCAGCGGCTACCGCTGCAATGCACCACAATCATATCAATCTTTCTCATAAGCCGTCCTCCTCACTATAGGGTGCAGGATGATACACCCAGTGCCCCAAGCAGGGCGGTTAATACTGTCACCACAAACTTGATGACCTCGTTCAGTGTCTGTCTCTTCTTTTCTGTCATACGCTAAAGATTTTAAAGATTTAAATGAATAAAATGATAACTTACCTTACTATCTTGGTGCCATGGTTCTAAAAATTTACATTGTCACCATCAGAGCCTTCACCATCAGTACTGCCGCCTGTTGTACTGCCGCCCGTTGTACTGCCTCCCGTTGTACTGCCACCAGAGGTATGCTCGCCGTCGGTAGAAGAATCGCCACCTGCAGAACTGTCGCCAGAAGTATTCTGCTTCTTGCCTGCAGGCTTCTTTGCCTCCTCGATGTCGATCGTCTTGGCACCCTCCTTCTCAGCCTTCAATGCGGCACGCTGTACTGCACGGGATGCTACCTGTACAAACTCCATATTCTGGAATACAGAATACAGTTCCGGACCTGGAGCATACTGGACGTTGACACCCTTGATATGAGTGTCGCTTTTGAAATCAGCGGCACTGTCAGCACCATCGCTGACAATCTGCAGACGGAACTTGCCCAAGTCGCCAAACTCCACCTGGTTACCACGCTGAAGCTCCAGTATCAGATTCTCTACCGCACTTACCAATACTGCGGTGACATCTGCGTAGGTAACCGTGGTCTGCATCGCAATCATCTTAGAAAACTTCTTGAGCGAAGTCTTCTCGTTCACCTGGGCACGGGCATAAAACTTACCCTTACCTGCATTCTTTCCAAACTTAGGAACGTACTTTACCAAACTGTAACTAACTGACATAATACTAAAAATTTAAATTGTGATAGAATGTTCGTGCATCGGACTCTTCCCGAATGCAATGGCAAAGTTACGAAACCGGCGAAGGGGCATCTGCACACTTTCGTCCGCTTCCGTCGTCTTCTGCACTCTTTCGCCTTCTTATGTTCACTTTTGCACTCTTTTATCAGGCACGCCAATCGCTCGTAGGAAAGATGAGTATCATTCATAGGAAAGATGAGTATCGCTCATAGGAGCGACAGACCACGCTGATAGGAATGATGGGTATCGCTGATAGGAGCGGCAGCCACCGCTGATAGGAACGAGGGCTATCGCAGATAGGAGAATTGTAAACCATAGATATGATTGAGTAATCTTGCAGAAAGATGAACTTTTGCACTAGCAGGGAGAAGCGTAAGAAAGCAGTACTAGCAGGGAGAGATTTAGTCACTACCAGGGTTTTTCACTTCTATTAGAAAGAGGCGCTACCACTACCGAAGATAGGACAATGTTCATAAATATCTATCTATCAAGTTGTTATATAGTTATTTTTCTTAATATACTATACCCATATAGCTAATAGATATACGATTTATACTTAGAATCACAATGCGTAATGCGCAAAAGAAAAAGTTTTTTTTCAAAAATAACAAGTAAAATGCATTTTTGGGGAATAAAATTTGTTTAAGTCAGAATAAATGATTACCTTTGCATCAAGAAAGTTAAGAGAATAGGAATTTCTCAGCTCCTGATGCTTTTGCCAGGGGAGCTACTTTCTAGTGAGGATTTTTCCACCAACGCTCATTGAGTAGGAGTAGGACCTGAAAAATGAGTATTCAAATTAAATCCTTACAGGGCATTATCGTGTCCGATTAATTCGATTTGAATTATCGGCACGGATGCGAAGTAAGGTTTTGAAGTCGGGGTAGAATGTCCTAACTAGTCAATATATGTTGACCTATTCTCCCCGAAAGGTGGAAACCTTTATTTTTATTCCGTGCCGTATTTCTATAACAATATAAAGAATTGCCTTCCCAGAAGGTGATCCAAACTTAAACAAAATAAAAAGAGTATGGCAACAAACAATCAAAACCAAAAATCGGAAGAGCCCGAGCCCTTCCTGATGCCTTCTCCTAAACAGGAAAAAGACGTTATTACCATTATGGGGGTACAGGGACTGTCGCACAACGACTTTTCTACCCTCGAACTGAAAATTATGCTGCAGTTAATCAAGATATCCCAGAAATTGATTGACTACAATATCCGTTTACGCATCAATAGAGAGACCTTCATCTTTACTCCGGAACAGCGTGCAGCAGGTCATATCGACCTCTGCATAAAGCTCTCAGAGTTTGATCTGGCAGATACCCGACATGCTTCTCAGTTGCGTAATGCTTTGCTCCAGATGGCCAAACACCCTCTGAAACTAGCTTACAAATTGGGCGATCATACCTTCTACACCCAGTTTGATCACCTTTTTGAATGCAAGGTCTGCCAATATCAGGGCAGATGGTGGGTTAAACTCCGCTATGACCTCCATGTCTTCCGTTTTTTCTTCAGTTTTGACAAGGGCGCCTGCCACATCGACCTGAATGTGGTGCGACAGTGCCGTGGTGCATCGAGCATCAAACTATATCTAATGATGAATTGCTGGGGTGCCAAGGCTATACCATGGTGAAGCCCGAAAATCTGATGGCTTTGCTGCATGGCAGGAAGAACTACTACAAGACCTGGTCGGCACTCAAGAACAAGGCACTCGACTTTGCCTGCAAGGATCTGAAACGCCTCTACGACCAGAGAATTATCGACCAATACCCTGTATATCAGCCTTTCTATCAATCAGAAGAGGCAGAGACGCATCACCATATGCCCGATCATATCACCTTCACTTTTATAGACCGCGCAAATACGGGCGACACTTCGGGCGGCGCTACAGTTCCTGAGGAATTGCAGGGGGTACGTGCCCGACTGAAATGGCGTCTCTATACACAATATCACGTGGATGAGAAGATTGCAGTTCTAGAAAGCCAGCGCCTGGCACTCGATATGCAGGGAGAGCTGGAAGACTGGTTTCAGAAGAAAGACTACTTTATCCGTAAGTGCCAGCAGGAACATAGAAAGATCAATGTGGGTGCCTATATAGCCAAGGCATTGGATGGCTTTTTAAAGGATCATCATGCATAAAGAAGCCTCTTGCATAGATGACTCTTTGAAGAACACAAATGAGAATATAGATTATGGAAATATCGAATCGTATGTATAGCAAGACGGAATTGGGCTTGCTCTTTTTTCCGGAAGCCACCAGCAAGGCGACAGCTCGCCGCCATCTGATGGATTGGATCAAGCGTTGCATTCCTTTATGGGATGAGTTGAAGAAGCAGGGATACCTGGTTGGCTGCCAATATTTTTCGCCCCGACAGGTAGCTGTAATCTTTGAATATCTGGGAGAGCCGGACGAAAGCTGACTCCTCCCGCCAGATCATTGAATGCCAAATAAAAATTAAAGGAGCATTATACAAGATCTCCCTATAAGCCAGGCTGCAGAACCTGTGCTTATGGGGAGATTATATTTGCGAGTTATTTGTCATTATAGTGACCTTCAACTTCAATTACAACAACAGTAATAATGTCATCAAAAACATTGTAAATCATAGAGAATCAAGCCATTTGTTCATCTCGGTTGAATTTTCAAAATGAAGAGTCTCTCCTTTTTTATATTCATCCATTGCTTTATCAATCTTCTTCTGCAATTCTTCATCAATTGTATTATCCTCTACGACTTCAGAAGGATGGAGAATACTAATGAGAAGACTTTCCACATAGTTGTTAAGACTGCGATTGCTAGCCTTAGCCTTTTCTTTCAGTTCTTCCAGCAAACTGCTTTGGAACCTGAACGAAGTTGGGATTCTTGCTGCTGTTGTTGACATAATCATTAATATTTTAAATTAGTTCTGCAAATATACATCAAA
>NZ_QSIG01000091.1:0-4012 GCF_003468525.1 Prevotella sp. AM34-19LB
TTTGTTGTCTGTACTTAGGACGAATATCCTTTTCGTTTATTGAAGCTTAGTAAACCTGACTTGTCAATTACTTGACGGTTCGTTTCTTTTACCCAGTCAACTTTCTTATTTCTAAGAAGTTAACCGCTTCTTGTACTACTTGTCTGTTTATGTAAAATCTTTCAAAGAACTCTTTCTTTATGTTGCTAAGAGAAAGTGTATTTCTCAAAAGCGAGTGCAAAAGTACTAACTATTTTTCATTCCACCAAATGTTTTGAGGAAAAAGTTTCGAAAAACGCCACTTTTTAACAGTCGCAAACACTTAAACAAACTATTAGATACTCAGCACCTTATAATATACATGCGCACACTGGGGCGCGCATACATACGCACATATGCGCACGCTCTCGCGCGCGCATATTATATATTGTATTCAAATATTTTTGCTTATTTTTTAAGGGTAAACTCAAACTTGAGACCGCCTTCCGGCAAATTACTTACCCGAATAGTACCTCCATGCAGGAGAACGGCATTCTTTACAATGGCAAGTCCGAGACCAGTACCACCCATTTTGCGGCTACGCCCCTTATCCACCCGATAAAAGCGCTCAAACAAACGGGCCAGATGCTCCGGTGGTACTCCCTGACCATTATCCTGGAAAATGAAATGCCATTTATTTCCCTGTTCCTTCGCCTCCAAGGTCATCTTGCGCCCCTCTCCAGCATAAGCAATGGCATTATCTGTAAGATTGCGGAAAATACTATATATCAGACTTCGGTTTCCCTTCACCACGATATGTTCCGGCATCCGGTTATCAAAAGTCATTTTCCTTTCCTGTCGAGCCAACGCTGTCTCACGGGTAATATCAGCTACCATCTGGGTAATATCTACCGCTTCAAAATCTATCATATCAGAACCATCATCCAAACGGTTAAGCGTAGAGATGTCGTGAAGCAAGGAGGTCAACCGCTCACTTTGGGCAAAGCAGCGTTGCAGGAATTGCGCCTTGGTCGCCTCATTGATATGCGGGTTATCCAGAATCGTTTCCAGATATCCCTGAATACTAGCCACAGGAGTTTTCAACTCATGAGCGATATTCTGAGTAAGTTGTCTTTTCAGGATATCCTGTTCTTTTCGGGTAGTCTGCACGCGCTTATACATCTTGATGATTCTTTCAGCAATTTCTCCCAATTCATCCCCCGGGAAGCTTGCCAAATCTTCTACCTCCAGGCTTTCATTGTGATCTGCCTTATAGGCAAATATACGGAGTTTGGAAATATTACTTCCCAGACGACTGGTGAAACGATAGAGCACAAGCGTAAGAATGATGACGGCAACAAGAGCAAACCAGATATAATGCTGATCAGCCTGAAGCGACTTTGCCAAATCATCGTTATATGGCAACGCAGTACGCACAACTAGCTGACTTTTAGGAAAATAGGATGCCACATAGAAATAATCGTGCTTGAGGGTAGAAGACTGGCGTTCTACACTGGTTCCCATTCCATCCTGAAGTGCCTCCGCAATCTCCGCTCTTTTTGCATGATTGGAAAACTTGCGAAAATCCTTACCCATATTATCATAGATAACCTTACCATCAGGCTTGATAAGAGTCACTCTCAAGTCTTTACTTTCGTGTTCCTGAACAAAATCCTCAAGTTTAGCCTCAGCTACCCTGACACTATCCACCAGATTCACCGTATCCGACAATAGAATACCATTTGAAGAAGATAGAGCGAGATCCTCCACCAGCAACTCGTTATAGTTGGCAAGTTTCAAGGTAAGGGTACTAATCTTATACTGCTTCTCTCGTGTTTGCTGAAACACGATAAAGCTGACAGCGAACACTAGGAACACCGCCAGCACACTAAAGTACAATTTTCTACCTACAGTATTTGTTTTAAGCATTGAACTTTAAAAACTGAACATTAAACTTCACAATTATCTGTAAATCAAAGTCAAACCAATCAGGCATCGAAATAATATCCGAAGCCGAGACGAGTCACGATGCACTTTGCAAATCGTCCTACTTTTTTACGCATACGGGTAATGTTCACATCCACGGTACGATCGAGCACCATCACATCCTTAGGCCACACCCTGTCTATCAATTCCTGACGGGAGAATACCCTACCCTTTTCCTCCAATAAAAGATGGAGCAATTCAAACTCAGTCTTGGTAAAAGGAACAGCTTCGCCATCAATGCTAACCGTTTTCTTATCAAGATCCAGCACCAGCCCCTGATAGCCAATCACCTTAGGTTCATCAGCACTACCATTCTGTTCTGCGGTACGGCGCAATACGGCACGAATGCGTACCATCACCTCACGGATGGAGAATGGCTTGGAAATATAATCATCAGCACCCAGGTTGAATCCCGTCAAAGTATCATTCTCCGTATCCCGAGCGGTAAGGAAAATGATTGGCACATGGGCAGTCATCGGGTTCTCCTTCAACTTCTTAGCCAGTTGGAATCCACTCATACCTCCCATCATCACATCCAGCAGCAACAGATCATAGGATGCAATATCCATTTCCAAAGCCTCTTCGGCAGAATTGGCTGTATCCACATGATATCCTTCTATTTGGATATTGAAACTCAAGATTTCACACAAATCCTGTTCATCATCAACAACAAGAATTCTTTTATCCGCCTTTTCCATAATCTATTTTTTATAAATTCGTAATTATGGTGCAAAAATACATTTTTTATCTCGTAATAAGCGTTACATCAGATTACAATTTTGTAACAACAATGTGTTTTTTACAAAAAAATGATAAAGCACAGTATAATATTACACTTTTTAACTCAGTGTAATTATATTGGCTACACCATATAACTAAACAAATCGCTTTTCTAACAAATAAAACCCTGCAATACTTCTATATAAATGAGAAGTACTGCAGGGCTTTTTTATCTTTCTAAAGAAGAGAGAGGACTATGCCAATCTCTTCTCCAGGCGCTCACGGATAGCAGCGATGAAGCCGGCTGAGTTGACAGGCTTAGCCTCAACACCTTCCATCAGGTTGACGAGATCCTTGGTAGCGATACCATCATTCAAGGTATCGAAGCAAGCAGCCTCCAGCTGGTCGCCGAAGTTCTGGAGATCCTGAAGTCCATCCATCTCACCACGCTTTCTCAAGGCTCCACTCCATGCAAAGATGGTTGCCATTGGGTTGGTAGAGGTATCCTCACCCTTCAGATAGCGATAGTAGTGACGGGTAACGGTACCATGCGCAGCCTCATACTCATACTTTCCTTCTGGAGAGACCAATACAGAGGTCATCATAGCCAGAGAACCGAAAGCAGTACTGAGCATATCGCTCATCACATCACCATCATAGTTCTTGCATGCCCAGATGAATCCACCCTTGCTACGGATTACACGAGCCACCGCATCATCAATCAATGTATAGAAGTATTCGATGCCGAGTTCAGCAAACTTCTCCTTGTAGTCACTCTCGTAAACCTCTTCGAAGATCTTACGGAACTGCGCATCGTAAGTCTTTGAGATGGTATCCTTGGTAGCAAACCAGAGATCCTGTTTGGTATCGATGGCAAACTTGAAGCAGCTGTGAGCAAAGCTGCGGATGCTCTTGTCGGTATTGTGCATACCCTGGATAACGCCTGCACCATCGAAGTTGTGGATTTCCACCTCCTGCTTCTTTCCGCTCTTACCCTCAAACACGAGTTTGGCTACTCCCGGTTCATCGGCACGGATTTCCACACTCTTATATACATCTCCGTAAGCATGACGGGCAATGGTGATAGGCTTCTCCCAATTCTTCACACAAGGGTGGATGCTTGGGATGGTGATAGGTGCACGGAACACAGTACCATCATAATACTACGGATTGTACCATTAGGGCTCTTCCACATCTTATGAAGCTTATACTCATCCATACGCTGTGCATTAGGAGTGATGGTAGCACACTTTACTGCTACACCATATTTCTTGGCAGCCTCAGCAGAGCGATGGTCACCTGGTCATTGGTCTGGTCACGATAAGGCAGACCCAGATCATAATACTCA
>NZ_QSIG01000092.1:0-3987 GCF_003468525.1 Prevotella sp. AM34-19LB
GACGTTGATAGGATGCAGGTGTAAAGACAGCGATGTCAAAGCCGAGCATTACTAATTGCCCGAACACTTTCTTTAGGAAAGTTCATAGTTTCAGCTGTTGACTCTCGATAAAATCGAGAGGGACGGTGGTTCTTTACTATCAAATACAGTTTGCTTGTGTGCAAATACGTCATACCCCATTATCAGGTGGTTATTGCGGTGAGGTCCCACCTCTTCCCATTCCGAACAGAGAAGTTAAGCTCACTTGCGCCGATGGTACTGCAATGCAATGCGGGAGAGTAGGTAGCCGCCTTCTTTTATCAAAGCCTCAGATTTCGAAAGATTTCTGAGGCTTTTTTGTTTTCCCACAGATTTCACAGAT
The DNA here is from genome assembly GCF_003468525.1 of Prevotella sp. AM34-19LB. Classification (NCBI taxonomy): domain Bacteria; kingdom Pseudomonadati; phylum Bacteroidota; class Bacteroidia; order Bacteroidales; family Prevotellaceae; genus Prevotella; species Prevotella sp. AM34-19LB. The sequence goes on from NZ_QSIG01000092.1 coordinate 362, forward strand.
TTACACAGATTTTTGACCTGTTCGGTCTTCGATTTCACAGATTTTTTGTATCTTTGCATTTTAAAAAAAGGAATATGCATTATTATTTGAGTACATGGTGGAGATGGTTGAGACGCTGCGGCTATAGTCGCGGCTTTGGCGTGCAGTCGCCTTCTGCTTATAGCTTTATCCGTTATGTCATCAATGAGCATTATCCTTATTATGCTTATCATGAGCTGCAGGAGCAGTTTCCACAGCTTAACAGACGCGAACATAAGGTGGGATGTCTTCTTCTGCGGCTCTCAAATCATTGGCAGCCTATTATTAGATTGTGTAATCATCATATCTTTGATGCTTATCTGAAGGCAGGCTGTATGAATACTGAATCTTTTGAGATAGCCGATAGCTTATCTCTTTTGGATAAAGAAGTTAAAACGATGGTGGTTGTTGATTTGGATAAACTGTCTATGGAACTTGTCTTGAAGAATCTACTTCCGCTTTGTCATAGTCAGGTGATGCTGGTTCTTCTAGGTAATCTTCATGCCCGGAATTTCTATTCATCATGGCTTCGTTTGCAGGAATCAGAGTTCACCGGCATTACCTATGATCTCTATTATGTGGGTGTTGTTTTCTTTGATCATAAGATCTATAAGCAGCATTATCGGGTAAATTTCTAGAAAAAGAGCACTTTCTTACAAGAAAGTAGTACGTTTGGTGAAAAAAAATGCCGAAAAATTTGTAGATAAAATAAATTTTATTACTTTTGCAGCCAAATTAGTAAGAACGTTAAATAATATAGCTATGTATTGGACACTTGAATTAGCTTCAAAGCTAGAAGATGCACCATGGCCTGCAACTAAAGAAGAGCTGCTCGACTATGCAACTCGCTCAGGTGCGCCTCTGGAAGTTCTGGAGAATCTGCAGGAAATAGAAGATGAAGGTGATGTCTATGAGAGCATCGAAGACATTTGGCCTGATTATCCATCAAAGGATGACTTCTTATGGAATGATGACGAGTACTAATCGTTCATCGATTACGATTATCAGTATAAGATAATGGAAATGAGCCATATAGGTGATTTCTTCGGAAATTCCTATATGGCTTTTTGCCGTCTTTTACCGCCAATTTTACCGTTCTAATGGCCTTATTTTACATAATTAAATGATCAATAATCGGTATATCCTGAAATTCTTTCTTTTCTGATCGGTTAATTTCATCTTTTCTTCTCTTATTATTCTCCTTACTTCATACTAAAATCATCTGAAGTTTATAAAAAAGGAGTGATATGATAAACTTTTCTACTATCTTCGCGTACATAGTGCCATAATTAATAAAAGGGTATTTTAATATGGGAAGAATTTCAAGACTTTATCCGAAAGGACGATTGAGACTGCGTATACCAAAGATGGTGCAGTCTGGTAAAAAGTATCCATTGTATATAGAATACAATTGGCATGCTGATTCTATTCGTAAATCAACTGGTATAAGTGTGTCAGTAAAGGAATGGCATGAGAAAGGCTATTGCGGTATTGGTGAAATACGTGCCACGACTGATATTGACTATAAGTATTATAATCATGTTCTTCATAAGCGTATCGAAGACATAGATGTGAAGATACATAAGTATTATGAAATGCATCAACATATTACTTGTGATGTGATTCGATCTTTTCTCGAAGACAATGACAATGCTTTGCGACCTGATGAAGGAAAAGACTTCATAGAGTTTGCTAAAGAGTTGATGGAAAGACGTTATGAGAAAGGTAAGATAGGTTTCAGTACTTGCAAGAATGGTATTTCATATCTCAATCAGTTTGAGGAATACCTATTGCTTGAACACAAAGGTACACATGGTGAGCATAAGGAATTCATTTATGTCTCAGATATTAGTGAAGACTTATTGCTTGACTTCCGTAAGTATCGACTCTTGGCAAAAAAGAAAGCAACAACAGTCAATAAGACTCTATGTCCGATTCTTCAGGCGTGTGAATATGCTTGTCAGTTAGGTTATATCTCTCATCAGCTTAATGCATCTCTCCAGGACTTGTATATGAAAGAAGAGGACCGGCTTGATGAAGAAGAGAGGAATATCAAGTATCTCACTGAAGAGAGACTTGCTGAGTTAGTTTCCGTTTATAATACCATCGAACAACCTCGACGAAAAGAGTTTTTGGAGATGTGGCTGTTTGCCTTCCATGCTTGCGGTATGCGAATGGTTGATGTGATGACGCTCCGATGGAAAGACATTGATTTCAACAAGAATTTCATCAGTAAAATACAAGTCAAGACGAGAAACCGAAACACCATACCTTTGAGTGAACCACTCATTCGTATTCTTGAAAAATGGAAGGGTAGAAACAAAGTCTTTGTTTTTGATCTATTGCCAGAGAACTTCGATATAAATGACCATGAGGCGATATACCGTCGTAGAAATTCCTGGAATAATACCATCAATACTTCGCTTCGCTGTATATCTCATGATTTAAAATGGAATCAAGACTTGACTTTCCATGTATCAAGACACACTTGGGCAGTTTTAGCGCTTGCACACGGAGCTGAAATCAGTGAGATACGCAGATTTTAGGTCACGCTTCAACAGGCGTCACAGAGCGAGTTTATGCAGAATTCTTGCCAGACAACCTTGCGACTGTAGTAAGCAAACTTGGCTTCTGCTTCATTCCTGATATGAATGCCAAACAAAAGAAGGTGGTATCACGCTAAACAGAGTGATACCACCTTCGATCAAATTTGTAGCCTTTATAGTCGAAACTATTAGAATATCTTGTAGTCCTTGCCAGTAAGATTAGAAATTGGCTTGAATAAACGCAATAGAATGAGCCCTATCACGATAAATGCTATTCTGACTATTACTGAACCGCCCATAGTAAAACCGTGCCATACGAGGAAAATGGGTGAGCACATGAGGGCTACGATGATTAGGCACATTAGAGCTGCTAGAAATGTTTTTGATCCCATACGTCAATAATCTAATGGAGCTATGAAATGATCATCAGGCAGGTTGTGAAAATCCTTGCCATCTGCATCATTAGTCACATATGTTTCGTTTTCTGGATCTTCTGTAGCGAAATAGATTTCCAAATCCTTGAAACGATTTTTGAGAAGAACGCGGAAGTCAGTAATCAAAGCGAGTTCTTCCGCTTCTATATAGAGAAAGCCTTCTGAAAGTTCGCATTTCTTGATATTACCACAGAGATTGCAAGTCCCATAGTCCACACCAAGAGCTAATATGATGTTTCCTTCCCAATCATCGGCCTCGTCTTCTTCCATAGCAGGGCGTTTTTTCTGTATGAAAGTCTGATAGAGGTCATATATCTCTTGCAACTCTTCTTGTTTTCCCACAATGTGGTAGCGTACTTTTATATTATGCATTTGGGATGCAAAGATAGCTAAATCTGATTCCATGTCTTGTCAATCGATTTCACTACTGTCCAATAAAAAAGGGCAATTCGATCTTTGAAACAGTTGAATTATAGTCTTTTATGCAGTATTTTGCAATGAAACGGACTTGATTTTGTACAATAGTTCGTTAATAATTCAATAATGTGCTAAGCAGCTATACGCTGTAAGCACGAGAGATCTTTGAAAATCTTGCTAATTAAAGTTCGGTTCGGGATGTACCCGCATG
>NZ_QSIG01000093.1:0-3869 GCF_003468525.1 Prevotella sp. AM34-19LB
ATCCGATGATACTGCTGCATCTCTGACCCAGTGTTGAGTCGATAACGGGTGAAAGCATGGAGTCAAATTTCTCCATGATTGAAAAAATTCCTCCAAAAGGTGTGAGTTTCTCAGATTTTATTTGTACCTTTGCCATGTCTTGTTACGATTTTCGCTTGTTTTCTAATTGCAACACTAAGATAAGTGAAAAATCTGACACGGCAAAATCCTGGGCAACTTTTTGTTGCTCAGGAACTTATAAATAAAGTTAAATTATAGTGTTGCGGAATTAAGGTCTAAAAAGCAAAGGCATCGAAAAGCCTTCACTTTTCGATGCCTTGATTCTTATTCTTGGTTTCTATTCTTGAGTCGTTTAGATATATTTCATCAGAATGTCCCAAACGGCGATGATGTGGCAGACGCTACCTGCCAGGACGAAGAAGTGGAACACGGAGTGCATGTATTTCTTCTTGTTGATACTGTAGAACACGGCACCCGTGATGTAGCAGACGCCCTCTGCGATAATCCAGATAACCGTGGCTGGGGATACGGAATCTATCAGAGGCTTGAATGCGACAAGTACCGATAATCCCATACCCACAAAGCAGAGCGTCTCCAGATTACTGTGGTCCTTGAGTTTGGCAAAGCTCATCACCGTGCCTGCTATGGCGCATGCCAGATGAAGATAAAGAGGCTCCATCCCCAATAGCCTTGTTCGCGCATCGCAATCAGGGTGATAGGGGAATAAGAACCGGCAATGTGCCAGTAGATGGCGGCATGATCCCATTTGCGCAGTCGCTCCTTCCACTTGCTCCATGCGGAGATGGCGTGGTAGGTGGTAGATGCGATGTAAGACATCAGCATACCGAACAGGTAGAGGATGATGCCTGCCGTGGCCCATCCGTTATGCATGGTAAAACACCAATAAAGGAAGATGGCTCCTACGACAACGCCCATCAGGATGCCTCCTGCATGCGACCAGGAGTTCCAAAGCTCCTCCTTGTGACTGAAATGTATTTTGAGTTTCATATAGCTTTATTTTTTTTGTCTCTTTTGGATTGTATGATACATGATGTTTGCGGGGCAAAGATACTAAGAAATTCCGAGTTTAATGATTTTTTTAGTGATTGTTATGATATGGATGTGATAATCTGGAGTATTTATCCCTGCTTCCGACTCATTTATTTGCTTTATTTGCTTGATGTTTGACCTTTTGTGCTTTATTCCCAAAATAATTCGAGAAAGTGTTGGCGGTTCTTGTTTATTTTCTTATTTTTGCATTCGAAAATTTATCAATAGCAATAACTAATAACGTATATAATAAATATGATGAAATTAAAATCACTTGCACTTTTGCTGATGACCATCGCCATGCCTGCGATGGCAGAACAGGTTTCGGTAAACAGTAAGGGGATTTCGCTCATCCTCGATGTGGAGAACGGAAAACCTGCACAGTATCTCTATTTCGGTTCTAAGCTGAACGCTGCTGATTTGCAGAATCTCACAGTAGCTACCAATGGTCGTATGGATGCTTATCCTGCATACGGTCTGAATACTCCTGTAGAAGCTGCACTCGCCATGCGTCACAGCGATGGTAATCTTTCTACTGCTCTCGTGGCTACCGGTAGCGATGTGAAGCAGGAGGCTAATGCCACAGTTACTACCATCCATCTCAAGGATCCTGTTTATAATATCAAGGTGGATCTGAAGTACCGTGCCTATAAGGATGTGGATATGATTGAGGCTTGGACTGAAATCAGTAATGGAGAGAAGGGTACTGTTACGCTGACTACCTTTGCATCAGCTATGCTTCCTATCCGCCGTGGTGATGTATGGATGAGTCATCTCTCTGGCACATGGGCTGCTGAGGCTCAGTTGAGTCATGAGAAGTTGCAGCCAGGCGAGTTTGTCATCCGTAACAATGATGGTGTGCGTAATTCTCATACCGATCATGCCGAGGTGATGTTCTCTCTCAATGGAAAGGGACAGGAGAATACGGGTGCCGTTATAGGTGCTGCACTTGCCTATAGCGGAAACTATAAGCTTAAGACTGTAACTGATGATACTGAATATCATTATTTCTTTGCTGGTATCAATGAGCAGAATTCAGAATATCATCTCAAGAAGGGTGAAACTTTCAAGACTCCTGCTCTTGCGCTTACTTATTCCAATGAGGGCTTGAGCGGTGCTAGCCGCAACTTCCATAAGTGGGGTCGTAAGTACGTGCTTGCTCATGGTGATCAGGAGCGTGATATCCTCTTGAACTCTTGGGAGGGTGTTTACTTCGATATCAACCAGAAGGGTATGGATCAGATGATGGCTGATATCCATAGCATGGGTGGTGAGCTCTTCGTAATGGACGATGGATGGTTCGGAAAGAAATATCCTCGCAAGACAGATAATGCAGCTTTGGGCGATTGGGTAGTAGATACCGAAAAACTGCCTGATGGTATCGAAGGCCTGCTTCGTGATGCCAAGAAGAATGGCGTGAAGTTCGGCATCTGGATTGAGCCGGAAATGACTAATACCAAAAGTGAACTTTACGAGAAGCATCCTGATTGGGTGATCAAGGCGCCTAAGCGTGATGCGGTAGTTGGTCGTGGTGGCACTCAGCTGGTTCTTGATCTCGGTAATCCAAAGGTGCAGGATTTCGTGTATGGTGTGGTAGATGATCTGCTTACTAAGTATCCTGAGATTGCCTACATCAAGTGGGATGCCAATATGGCCATCATGAATCATGGTAGTCAGTATCTTTCTGCCGCTGATCAGAGTCATCTCTATATCGCATACCATCAGGGGTTTGCTAAGGTTATCGATCGTATCCGTGCTAAGTACAAGAATGTCGTTATCCAGTGTTGTGCCAGTGGTGGCGCTCGTGCCAACTGGGGATGCCTCCGTGGTTTCGATGAGTTCTGGGTAAGTGATAATACGGATGCCCTGCAGCGTATCTATATGCAGTATGGTACCAGCTACTTCTTCCCAGCTATAGCTATGGCAAGTCATATCTCTGCTGTGCCAAACCATACCGTATTCCGCACAACTTCCTTGAAGTATCGTATTGATGTAGCTATGAGCGGACGTCTTGGAATGGAAATCCAGCCAAAGAATATGACGGATGAGGAGAAGGCTCTCTGTCGAAAGGCTATCTCTGAATACAAGGAGATTCGCCCTGTTGTACAGTTTGGCGATCTTTACCGTTTGGTTTCCCCATACGACAACCAGGGGCTGTCTTCCATTATGTATGTAAGCGAGGCTAAGGATAAGGCTGTGTTCTACTGGTGGAAGCTTGCTAACTTCTATAATGCGCACCTTCCTATCGTTAAGATGGCTGGTCTGGATGCAAACAAGATGTATAAGGTACGTGAGCTTGATGTCATCGATAATACTCCTTTGGCTTGCGAGGGTAAGTCATATTCTGGCAAGTATTTGATGGAACATGGCTTGGAAATGCCATTGGAGCATAATGTTGACTGGGGTAAAAAGAACGATTGGTCTTCTCGTGTTCTCTATTTGGAGGCTCAATAAAGGCTGGTTTTCTTTCGCGCGTATATATATAATAAGGAGAAGAATGGATTTGAAACGCGAAAAGTGTTTATAAGCGTTAAATTTGAAAGAAAAATACAACTTTCTTCTCGAAAAATTTGGTGGAATGGAAAATAGTTAGTACTTTTGCACTCGCTTTTGAGAAATCAAGTATTACTCTAAGCAACTAAAGAAAGAGTTCTTTGAAAGATTTTACATAAACAGACAAGTAGTACAAGAAGCGGTTAACTTCTTAGAAATAAGAAAGTTGACTGGGTAAAAGAAACGAACCGTCAAGTAATTGACAAGTCAGGTTTACTAAGCTTCAATAAACGAAAAGGATATTCGTCCTAAGTACAGACAACAAA
>NZ_QSIG01000094.1:0-3472 GCF_003468525.1 Prevotella sp. AM34-19LB
ATTTCTATCACAATCTTGTGGGTACCCGCACTACTTATAATTCGCAGACGGGTGGCTACACCTATATGAGTGATAATATTGGTGGTGGCGGCAACTGGGATTTCTGGACAACGACCTCTTATGGTGTGGCTCTAGACAAGGCAAGATTGTTCCGTCTGGATTATCGTCTGTGGTTTAACGGTTTGCGCCGTAAGGATTTTGATATAGCTTACGATGATAATTCTACCCAGCTCTGCTATGTGCTCAGAACTGAGTTGGGAAACAGTTTGTACTTCAAGTATCAGAAAGACAAGTTGAGCATCAACTTGGGTGGAAAGGTGGAGTGGAAGCATGGTACGAGCGACCGCAGTAATTTCGAGAAATTGAATGCCTATGATTTTGAGTATGGTGGCAACATGACTTACACCTTGCCTCTGGGCATTTCGCTCTCTACCGACCTGAAGGAATATTGTAGGCGTGGTTACAGCGAGAAGTCGTTTAACACCAGTGATCTGGTATGGAATGCCTCGCTGGCCCGTTCGTTCTGCAAAGGCAAGCTGACGCTGAAGGCGGAGGCTTTTGATATTCTTCAGAATCTCTCGAGCACCGTGTATGAGGTGGGCGGACAGGGCAAGACCGAGAAATGGAACAATACGCTGCCAAGCTATGCCATGGTGCATTTGATGTATAAATTCAGCAAGGCGCCGAAGGGGAAGAAGTAAGTGTGGGAGTTTTGAGGTGGGGTGTGGCATAAGCCACACCCTTTCATTTTAGGGTTATCTTTTAAATAAACAAATCATTCATCGTAATCTGTTTCTGTACGATGTCGCTATGTTTGTTCTGCTTCAATCCGAAAAAAGTAATCAATGTGAGGAGAAGCGATTTGGAAGTCTTCGTCTCTTCAGTGAAGATACGAAGTTTCTCCTGCAATTTCTCCTCATATTCCTTGCTGATTTCGAATTCGCTCTTGTAGAATTTCATCTCACAGATGTTGATGGTTTCATCTTTCCGGTCTATCAGCAAGTCTATTTGAGCTCCCTTTTCTGTGTTGCTGCTTCGCCATGAGCAAACCAAGGTCTGTACTCCCGAAATTCCCAGGGCATGTTTGATTTTGTCTATATGGTTTAGACAAAGCATCTCAAACGACAAGCCAGCCCAAGTATGGTATAGCTGACTGTTCTGGGAGGATGACCAGAAACTGGAATCCTGATACTTGTTATGTCTGATGAACCGGAAGTAGAAGAGCGTATAGAAATCTACTAACTGAAATAAGGTGTTTCGCTTTTGGCGAATGTCGGAAGTCATCTTGTTGGTAGTGCTGAATGGTTCATACAGACGGATGAATCCGCATTGTTCCAATTCTTCCAGTACAGTAGAGAAGGCTCCGTTATCTTTTCCTCCCGATGCTTTGACCAGTTCCTGTCGGGTCATACCCATTCCTTTGGTAGCAAGGGCAGTAACCACGGCGATATGGCCGGCTGATTTCTTAAACAAAGCTCTGTATAAGTCGTTGAATTCATCTTTCAGTTCTGCATTGTCTGCGAAAAACAGCTGGTCGATGTTCTGTGCCAGACTTTTCGATTTATCCATCATAGACAGATAATAAGGTATTCCACCCATAACCATATAGCATTCTGCTATCTGTTTTCGGCTGTAGCCGAAGTGGTAAGCCTTGAAGTATTCTTCGCATTCGTGCAGAGTGAATGGTTTTACGATCAGATGATGGGTCAGTCGGTTGTGCAAGCCACCACGGTTGCGAATCAGGTTGTTGATCATCCAGGATGTGGCTGATCCGCAAACGATGAGTTTGATGTCGTTGCGCAGTACAGCCCAACTGTTCCAGAAGTTTTCCAGTGCTGGTATGAATCCCGATTTGGCGGTATCCATCCATGGCAATTCATCGATGAATATTACTTTCTTGCCTTCCGGAAGTGTTTCTATGTATTGTGACAAGGCATAGAATGCCAGCAGCCAGCTCTTGAACGTCTGCAGAGTGGTGGAGTGGGTATATTTTTGCAGGGCAATGCTGAAGTTGACAAGCTGTTCGCCTTTGGCAACTCCGTTCATTCCTGTCATGAAGAAGGCAAAATGATCCTCTACGGCTTTTCTGATGAGAAAAGTCTTGCCTACACGTCGTCTTCCATAGACGGCGATAAACTCTGATTTATCGGAGTTTATATATTCATTGAGCAGTTTGAGTTCTGCTTCTCTTCCTATCAGTCTCTGTTCCATATCTTTCGTTATTTTCTGCGCAAAGATAATGCAAGCGAGCGCAATGAAAGCTTGCTTTCAAATTGCCGAGTGCAGCTTATCTTCTGCAAAGATATAAAAAATCCCCATTAGCGCAAATTATTCGCGGATAATCTGCGCTAATGGTATGAAAAAAGCACGTTAGCGCAGATTATCTGTGCGAAACTTGCCCCAAGGAAGCTACAGGATGTCCAGCAGCTGTGCAAAGCGGGAGATGCGGCGGAGGTTGGGATGTTCAAACTCCTCTATCTTTTCGTGCGCCCAGGTAGTATGGAAAGGGATATGGACGGCAGAGGCTCCGATTTTCAATGCCGGCGCAATATCGCTCTTAAAGCTGTTGCCCACCATAAGAAGCTCTTCGGGCTTCACTTCCATCTCCCGGCAAAGACGGCGATAAGCCTCGGGCTTCTTATCGCTCACGATACTTACCACATCAAAATAGCGCTGCAGCCCCGAACGCCACAACTTATTCTCCTGATCCATCAGTTCTCCCTTGGTAAAGACAGCTAGCCTGTATCTTCTTTCACCGGAAGAACCATCCTCCTGCCCTACTCTCATTTCACGGATGCGGGCAAGAGTAACCTCAACACCCTCCAGCGGTTTGGCATCAAGATGCAGGAGACTCTTGCCCAGATCCAGAATCTGAGCAATGACATTCGCCTCCACCTTACCATGACTCACCCTGATGGCATTTTCTACCAGCGAAAGGGTGAAAGCCTTGCAGCCATATCCCAAGTCAGCCATATTCCGACTCTCCGTTTCAAAGAGGGCTGCAGAAATCTCCTTCTCCTTGCCATAAGCAGAAAGAAGCTCGCAATATTCATGCTCTACATCCTCAAAGTAATTCTGCAATGCCCAGAGCGTATCGTCGGCATCGAAGGCTATCGCCCTGATATCTTTCAGTTTTTCCATTCTATGATTTCTTATACATTATTATATCAATACTGCGTTAAATTAACATTTAATCGTCTGTAAATCAATAACTTATATTAAGAAATGCTTATGAAAACTTAACTATAAAAAGTTGGTCAAGTCGCTGATTTTCAGTAACTTTGCAAATCACGACAAACGCAAAATTATATGAATACAGGACTTGACCAATATATGGATATCTTTAAAGATGCAGTTGAAGATTCGGCTGCAAAGTTAACAAAAAGTTTCGAGAAAATACTCATCGAGGTGATAATTTTGTTCATGGTAATACCAAGAAAGATAAATTTCACCCAAATGGGGAGGTATGGCT
>NZ_QSIG01000095.1:0-3407 GCF_003468525.1 Prevotella sp. AM34-19LB
GTGGCTACATATTGATGTTGTGCTGTTGCTTTTTACTGAAAGCTGCTACTAACGACTCATAAATCTACCCTTAATCGTGTATTGGATGATAGTTGCGGATTTTAGGATTCAGATAAATTCGCAACATTTCGTTTGCTACTATTTTTGCAACTTTAAAATCGCAAATCGTAGAAAAATTAGGGTCTCTTTCAAAATAAAATGTTTCCATTGTCATTTGAATATCTTGTTTTCCTCTCAGAAAAAAGTACTTATCCAAATGCGTACTTCCCGAACGGTAGTATTTATAGAAATCAATGTTCTTATTGTAGAAATTCTCTAACTGATTCAGTTCATTGATGAAATAATTTTTCAGCACACAATCTTGTCCGTTGGGGCGCATCATTTCGATGTTATACACTTTCCTGTAATAGATTAGTTTACTAAAAAACTTGGGTTTTATTATCTTGAAAAAGAATATTTCATCCATTTCACTTTTGAACTTATAAAACGAAACTATTTCTTTCAATTCCGAGAACCCCTGTTCCAACAGCAATATTATTTGAGGAATATCTTTAATCCTGTCATTTAAATCGAGTTCATGCATCCTGATTTGATGTTCTAATTTTTCTGCAATGTTTTTTATCTTATCTTTCATTTTTATTGATTTTGAGTAAAAAAAAGGATGATATCGTCAGTTGACGACACACAAAGGCGTTCACTGAATTCCGATAGGATTCAGTGAACGCGAAGCAACAACATGTCGCTGAAAGATAATTAGTGATAGATTTGCCAGAAATACATAATACAGAATTTGTTGAAATCAACACCTAATCTTACTTATAACTTCCTTTGATTCCGTAGTCGGTATCCTGATTATTCAGCGATTTAGTACCGACAAGATGAGTTTTTCCGAAATTAAAATTCCAAGTGAGCGTGGCAACGAGAATTCGGGATGCATCGCTAAAACTTTCTCTTCGGAAAGGCGCTTGTGCATTTTTGTTTTCCATAATGGTTCGGGAAACATTCTTAAACGGATTGAACGCACCTATGCCAAAAGAAAAATTAGTCGCATTGTACCGGATAGCCAAGTAGTGATAATTACCATCCTTTATGACGGTTTCGCCGTATAACCTTTCGTCAAAAGGCTGTAGCTGGCCTATCAGCATCCATTTCTTATACATTGCCAAAACATCTGCCCTGTAATAAAAATTAGAATGGGTATGCGAATAGTTGTTCCCACGACTGTCAAAGTGGTTGAAGCCTCCTGTAACCGAAAATTGCAGGAAGTTTTTTATCATCCCTACTTTCAATGTTATCTCCGCATTATACTTATTCCAATCTTTCATGTTTTCGGGCATTGTCAGGAACACATTTCCATGTTCTCTTTTCGATTCCATGATAGGATTGTGTTTGTAGTGATGATGCAGGCTTGCATTGAAAGCGAACAACCCTTTTCTGTTTTCGTAATATAAATTATTATTCAGATTCAGGTACGGTTGAAGCAACAGATTCCCTTTCTCGGCAAGATACGAGTCAAGACGGATTTCCGTGTCGGCCAACTCCATCAGGGTTGGATTCGTTTGACTCATCTCCGCATCATACCGGATAAAAGAATTATCACTGAACCGATAGCCAACCATCGCTTTGGGTAAGAAATGGTAATAGCTTTTGGTAACAGATACATTGGAAAAATGCAGGCGATTCAGGCGAAGTCCCAAGCTATAGCTGAATTTGCCCTTACTATAAAACCACTCTGCAAAAACCGACGATTCCGCCTGATTCAAATCCGATTTGAATTCCTCGCCCTGATTAATTGTCTGCTCTGTAAACGACTGAATATGTTTTATCCCGAATTTCAAATTTCCATGGGCAAATCCTTTTTCGTATATGCCTTCGGCAATCAGTGAATATTTATCGGAAAACAGTTCCGAACGTTCGCTGAAAAGAGTATCAACATCGTTGTATTCGCAGTAATTCCGCGAAGATGCTGCGTTCGCATAACTCCCCACCACATTAGCATATATTTTCTGATTTTTGGGTAAACCATACTGGTAATACAAGTCGATGGTAGGAACATTAATTTTTTGCTGACTTCCGTCAAAAATCAACCCTTTGTCCGTGCCATTCTCTTTTAGAAAACTGTTGAAATCGTTGTGAGGCTGATTGCTCAGATTATATTTCAACTTGGCATTGAAAAAAGCCGAATCGCTCTGCTGATAGTTGTATGTCAGCGAAAAATCATGCATTTGGTACGAATAATCACCTCCGGCACTGATTTCTTCCCTCAATATAGGGGATGAATTTTCAAACTGATAACTACCTGTGCGATTTCTGTTATTCGTGTTGATGCGTTGAAACGCTGCGGTGTAGTTCAAAGCATATTCCGATTTTCCTTTGTTGAATTTGGCAAAGAAAACATCGCCCCCTGCAAGGATATTCAGCGAGTTCATCAAATCCACACCAACAACACCGCCTTTATCATCCCTTACTACCACGTAGTTGATAACTTTGGAAGCATGTCCGTATCGGATACCTGCATAATCCGAATATTCTATCCGCTTGATTTGGCGGGGTTGCAAGGTCTGAATTTCTTCCGGCGTGGTATTTACGCCGTTAATCTGCAAAATGACTTTCCCGCCGTCGGATGATGAAATCGTATTCAGCATCGGATTGATGTTCAAGCCGGGAAGCATCATTGTATTCAGCAATTGCATTCCGTTGGCAGAATGGCTGATTTGCAATTTTGTCGGGAACACAATCCGTTGGTTAATCTTGTTTATTGTGGAAGAAGCAGAAATCACCACTTCCCCAAGTAACAAAACATTTTCATTCAAATACACATCTATTTGTGCTGATTCCGTCAGATTCTGTATCAAAATCCGCTTTGTTTCAAATCCTAAACAGGATACTGACAGCACATAATTATCTGTGGGAAGATTTTCAAATTCAAATCTTCCGATAGTGTCTGTCGTTGTTCCTTTCAGAAAGACTGAATCTTGTTTGAATAGAACGACATTAGCAAACTCAACAGGTGTTTGCGTATTTTGTTGAAGTACTCTTCCTGAAACATGAATCGATTGTCCGGACACACTTAGGCCGGAATACAGGAAAAATACGATAAGATATAATAATCGAGCTTTATTAAAGTCCATACCCTTAATTCCGCAACACTATAATTTAACTTTATTTATAAGTTCCTGAGCAACAAAAAGTTGCCCAGGATTTTGCCATGTCAGATTTTTCACTTATCTTAGTGTTGCAATTAGAAAACAAGCGAAAATCGTAACAAGGCGCTGCAAAGGTACAAATAAAATTCGAAAAACTCACACCTTTTGGAGGAATTTTTTCAATCATGGAGAAATTTGACTCCATGCTTTCACCCGTTATCGACTCAACACTGGGTCAGAGATGCAGCAGTATCATCGGAT
>NZ_QSIG01000096.1:0-3351 GCF_003468525.1 Prevotella sp. AM34-19LB
AATAATTGAGAATCAAGAAGATACGAGGTTAATTAACTATAAAGAGCAAAAGAAAAATGCCCAATTCAGTTGTTTGCTTCCCTAATTAAGTTTTCGGACGGCCTCCCCCACAATCTGTTTCTAAGATTTTGAGGAGTGCCGATGTTACTTGATTCTCTGTCTGAAAATAAGTTCCAAAGACTGATTGTTCTGTGATATTCTTACTCATTTACTTTCTAGATTATGATTTTTATATTGTTTGTCGTGTTTATCTCAACGGCATTGTAAATATAGTTATTTTTGTGGAGAATTTCAAATTTAAAATGGGGCTTTAATATTCTTTAAACTTTGGCGATTGGTTCATTTTGGTTCATTTTGGTTCAAACTCATTTTTTATGAATTTACACCTTATTATATAGGGGAATGCTTGCCGCAAATCCCCTCCCTTTTCTTATGGAATGTGGAAGCCTACCCCCTTTAATGTCCGTTTTCAAAACTGATACTGCCCCCATGAGATAGGGGGCAGGTCGGTGAAAAACGTTGAAAAATCGCCTAGAAATATCTCTTCTTCATTTTCTTCAAGAAATCCTTGGTAATAGGGAAGCCGGAGGCATCACCTATTACGGAGTCGGTATAACAGAAGGGACATTCGGCTGTAGGCGGCTCATCAGGGAGGTAATTTTAAGAATTTGTGAAAGTCAATCGTAATCCATCGGCTAACCCCCTCAGTGTCAGGAAAGCACCCATTCCAGATTATTCACCTCGTCTTTGATAGAGAAGTTCAAGCCCACCTTTACAATTTCCTTATTCTTCAAGGCAAAGGCTTGGGCATAATGCTTGTCATTGATTTGGTCTAATGCCTCTTGCGCACTCTTATTGAATTTCAGTTCCATCACATAGATGGTGTCGGCAGTCTCCATCGTGATGTCGATTCTCCCTTTAGCCGTGTGCTGCTCCACAATAATATTGTAGTCAGTAAGCAAGGCAAAGATGATATAAAACATCTGCTGGTAATGTCCCTCGTAATTGGTGTTGTCGCAATATGGAATGGTTTCCAGGAAATCAGCCAGCATTTGCAGGGCTTCATCCATTTCACCACTATTAATATAGGTAGAAATGTCAGCTATCACAACCCTACCCGTATCTATTCCCGATCCAAGGTAGCCCGGCAACAAACTGTCGAACAGTCCCACCTCAATCTCCTTGTTAGGAAAGTCGAGCGTATAAACATCTATCTTCTTTTCGTAGTCCTTGATGGTGAGATAGCCACTCTGATACAGCAGAGGAGTGAGCGAAGTCATTCTTTCCGTTGCAGCGTCAAAGGAGGAAGCCTTAGCCCTCACTCGCCCCAACTGCGATGGCAACACATGAAACTCCCTCATTTTTTCAATCAGATAAGTAGGTGTACCGGATCCAAACCAATAAGCCTTCAGCTTGCCATCAGCAAAGCAATTGAGCAGGCTGTAAGGATTGAAGACGTCAGGCGATGGCCAGCAGAAGTGATAACCATCATAATGGTCTTTGAGTTCCTGGATAGTCTCCTCCCTGCTCAGTTCCAGATGCTCGGCAAGAGCGTCGATGTCATCACTCATCTGGGTCAACAGTTCCTCCTTGGTGATGCCACAGATGCCGGCATAAGGCTCGTCCATGCTCACATTCTTGATGTTGTTCAGCTCGCTGAAGATGCTGAGCTGCGAAAACTTCGTGATGCCCGTCATAAAGACAAATCGAAGCATAGACTCGTTTCCCTTCAGAGGACTATAGAAGTTGCGCATTGTGTTACGGAGCTCATCGAGTTTTTCCTTTTCATGCGCCACATCCAGCAGCGGAGCGTCATATTCATCAATGAGCACCACCACCTGCTTGCCTGTCTTATGATAAACTGCATTTATCAAATCGTCAAGTCGAATATTAACATCTATTCTATTGCTCTTGCAATCGAACCTAGCCTCTTGCTTTTCAATAATATCCAACAAATAACGATTCAGCTGCGCCTTCTCCATATGCTTACCCTTGCTCAGGTCGAAGTGCAGCACAGGATAAGTATTCCACTCCTTCTCCAGCTTCTCGATGGCAAGCCCCTCAAAGAGTTCCTTCTTTCCTTCGAAATAACTTTGGAAGGTGGAAACCAGCAGCGACTTGCCGAAACGGCGTGGGCGACTCAAGAAGAAATACTTTCCATCGGTATGTGTCATACGATAGATGTATTCCGTCTTGTCGATATAGAGGTTGTCCAACTTGCGGATTTCCTCAAATGTCTGAATTCCTATAGGATATAATTTTCTTGCCATTGCGTCATCGAATTAATTCATTTGCAAAGCTACAACAAAAAAATGATACCACCAAACTTTTATGAGGGAAAAGTTCTATTTTTTACGTGGTGTGGTTTAACGATTTTGGTTGACCACTTATTATCTTATTTATAAGACGAGTTGACTCGGTTAATACTTATTTATAAAACCAGTTGACTAGTTAAAACTTAGTCATACTTTTTGTTGACTAGTTTTGCTCTTAGTCATATCGAAAATGCACCTGATTATATATAGGGAAACAGTTGCTGCAAACCACCTCTCTTTTCTCTCATAGAATGTGGAAGCCTATCCCCTTTAATGTCCGTTTTCAAAACTGATACTGCCCCTATGAGATAGGGGAGGAAAAAAGGATATGTTTGCGATAGCACCGCCTAACTATATAAAAATAGGTAGTTAGGGCGGTGGTATTCTAAGTGAGGTAAGGATGAATGAACTTTTCGGATAAAGAGTCAAATTTTCGATAGAAAACAAACTTTTTCTTAGTTTTCTATCGAAAAATTAGCTTTTTCTAGTCTTTTAATGTAGCCAAAGGTATAACCTTTACTCTGTCTTCCCTTGATATGGCTTTATCATAAATCATGTTTTCTACAGTTACTTTATATTTTTGCGGCGTTTTACTTTGTATTTTAACGGTAGTTTACTTTGTGTTTTTGCGGTAAATGGTCTCGAATAGCGATAGCACCGCCTAACTATATAAAAATAGGTAGTTAGGGCGGTGCTATCGCACTTTTTAATGTCCGTTTTCATAACTGATACTGCCCCCATGAGATAGGGGAGGAAGATGGGGGGATGAACTCCTTTGAGAAGTGTTAACGAATCTAACTCGTAGTTTCTTGGGTGACAACTCAATGTTTTGTGCCGCATCACTCAATGTTTTCTTATCAATACCTCTTCGTTTAAATGATGGAATCACATGGGGGCAGTTTCAGTTTTTCAAATGGACATTAAACTATAGGGTAGAGATAGGTAAGATTTATTAAGGTTGTTAAAATGTAAAGATATTAATCTTCTTTGCGCTTCTCTTTCATATATAGGATATATTATATTCTTATAAGTATAT
>NZ_QSIG01000097.1:0-3230 GCF_003468525.1 Prevotella sp. AM34-19LB
CTATGGTTGTCGCTGCGCGAATCACTGATACTTCTACCGAAGATATTGCCTGTAGAGGCAAAATTCTCCTGCGAACTGTGGGTCAAGTCATGCGTATTGTCCCAAGCAAACGTTACGTTTCCATGCTCTCTTATCATCTGACTCTTCGATGACGCATTAAAGTCAACGCCCACTTGGCGGGTAGTCTTCTGTCCCTGCGGACTGTTGGAAGGCGACCAGTCGCCCTGACTTCCCGGTCTTCGTGTTTCGTTCTTGTTATTCATGTTGCCGAATACCGAGATTCGAGAATTGTCAGTGTAGTAGAGACCGAAGAGACGAGCCAGATAGCGGTCTTCGCTTCCCCCCGCCGCCTCCATGTTGGCGATGTATCCACGGGAGTACTCACGCTTCAGGGCCACATCCATCACATAGTCTTTCTTCTCCATCTCCTTCCCCATGAGTCGGCTTTTTTCAGAAGAACGGTCATACACCTTCAGCTCCTTTACGGTATAGTAAGGAAGATTGTCGAGCATCACCTGATTCTTCCCCTTGAAGAAGTCTTTTCCGTTAAGGAGCAGATAATCTATCTTCTTGCCGTTTACGTAAATATCGCCATTACTCTTCAGTTCAGCTCCTGGCATCTGTCTTATAAGAGCATCGAGCATGGAGCCATCAGGCACATTGAATGCGCTGGCGTTAAAGACGAGCGTATCGCCACGGTAAGCCAGCTTCACCTTGGTGCCAGTCACCACCACGTCATCGAGGGCAACATCCTGATTGAATTTCTTCTTGAGCAAAAGCGAAGGAAATAAGAAACTTTTATTGCGTGCTATGTATTTGATGGTATGATTGATACTGTTCGTCTCATAGCCTTCACACTCTGCCTTGACGATATAAGTAGCGGGACGTGCTGGGACTTGAGTATGATAAAAGAGGTGTTTTTCCCATCCACTCGTAGTCATGGTATCTATCACGTTGCTGTCCTTGTCCATCACCGTGACAAAGGCCTTCAGAAAGGCCTGGGTAAACGAATCTTTCACGTCACCATAAATTTCTACTTTATGCTCTTTCTTTTTCTTTTCTTGCTGTTGCTGCAGATTGTACTGATTGCCACGAGCATAGGTTGGCAATACAGCCATCAAAAACAAGATAATCAAGTTAATAGATTTCATATTTATTAGTTAGTTATTAATTACTATATTCTTTTCTTCCACAGTATTGCTCCCATCAGACATTATCCCCGCTAGGCATCCTGACGGGAGCAAGCGCCTAGCGGGAGCAAACTATTAAGATCTGCTCAGTTTTTCAATGATATCCAAAGGTAGCTGAGTAGCCTCGGCTACTTGTTCGGCAGAAAGCCCCATAGCCAGCAAACGCTGAGCTGTTTCGGTGTTAGCTTCAATTTTTCCTTCTATTCTTCCTTCTTTCTTACCTATTTCTATGCCCTCGGCAAGACCTTCTTCCTTACCCTGATTTTTCGCCGTATCAATAGAGTTCTTGATATCCCGATAAGCCTTCTTACTTGCTTCATACTCCCTTACCTCCTGAGGCGTGAACTTGGCAATCTCGGCCTCCTCGAAAAGACGGTCGAAAACCTTATCGCATAACTCCTTTGGACGCTGGGTAAGCTTATAGAGGTTCTTCAACGCATAAAGCCATTTATCGTAGAGCGTTTCAAGCTCTTCCAAAGTCTTATTGAACTTGGCTATCTCTACATAGATAAACTCAAGCTTATCATAGAAAACCTTGTGCGTTGCGGTATCACACAACTGCACATGGTGGCGAATCTTCTCCTTGTCAAAGGCATCCTCGTTCATCTTGAAGTTGAGCAGGGCAACAGTATAGACATAATTGAGTTTGAAATTCCAGTCATTCCCCTTAGGTGCCTGCTCACGAATCGGGAAAGTAGAATAGAAGAGAGATCGGTCCTTGAAATACGCTTGGTAGGCGTTTTGCATTTCAACGATGAACTTCTCGCCGTTTTCCCCTTCACAATACACGTCAAAGATGGCTTTGCGGTCGGTATAGACATCCCCCACGTGCTCTGGATTCAGATACGAAACATCCTTCACAACCTGTCTGCCATTAAACAAGCTGTTGAGGAAGCAAATCAGCAAATCCTTATTCATTGCCGTTCCAAAAATGCGCTTGAAGCCGAAATCGGTCAACAAGCTGATGTATCTTTCTTCTACCTGTTTCATACGATATTCATTTAATATATGCAAATATACGGATAAAAAGCGAAAGTGCACTGAGTTCAGTGCACTTTTTAACGAAAATTGCACTCTATCCAGTGCATATTTCTTAATTCACAGTAAGATCGTCAAAAAACACGCAGATTACTCTGCGCCTACTTCTCTACCAGCACATCCTGCTCCTCGTAGCTGTCGAACCCCAGGCTGAGGTCGGCACCTCTTTCCTTGAAAATCTCCAGGAGGTCTGCCTGCATCTGAGGATTGAGAGGGAACTCGCCATTCTTTGCCTTGTAGAAACGGCGCTGGGTGAACGGCGTATATACGTTCAGATATTTGGCATTGCCCGATGGGATGGATTTGCAGAGACGAGTGAAACCTCTTGCCCAGCGCTGACGTTCGGAAACGAGATGGTAAGGACAACCCTCTACCTGGAGAAGATCGGTATTCAAGACCATGAAGGAAGCTTCTTCTGACTTTGCCTTCTGATAATTGGCGTAGCGGGCACAGGTGTTGCTACGGCTGCAGGATGCCAATGGGCATGTAATGTTGTAAGGAATGTACTTGTTCATATTTGCGTAATGTTTTAAAAGTTATTCTATAGTCTATTATATATATAAGGTGTGATGATACTTACGAGATGTCGGAACGTCTCTGAGAGATAGTCGTGATAGTCCTGACGGGTGGTAAAGAGGCACCTTTCGATTATTGCCTCACTACGGCATAATATTGCCCTTTACCAGGCAATATCTTGCCATTGCCAGGCACGAAACGATACGTCGGGAGATAGAGCACGAAACGATACGTCGGGAGATAGAAAAACCTTACTCTCCATTTTACTCTTCACTCTTCACAGATTCGCCTGAAACCCCGATAAACACTGGGGTTGCGAGAGGTGAAGAGTGGCCGTCCACTCTTCACAACTCTTCACCACTCTTCACACCTTCCGAGTAAGCGGCTCCGCGTTTATACCTTGCATAATCAAAAAAAAGCAGTAACAGCTGATTAAACAAATGCTGCTACTGCTTTTTCCATCGGTCGGGAAGTAAGTCTCTATAT
>NZ_QSIG01000098.1:0-3229 GCF_003468525.1 Prevotella sp. AM34-19LB
TGCTCAGAAATACGCAAATTTTGAAGGGCTTTTTCAGCCGCCATTTCAGTTATTTTTTAATAAAAATCGGCGCAACATTTTGCATTCTACCTATATTATTACCTTTGCAGCAATTTAAATATAAAAAAGGTAATGGCAAAAGAAAATATAAAGATAGCCGTAGCCGGAACAGGCTATGTAGGATTGAGCATCGCCACGCTGCTGAGCCAGCATCACGAGGTGGTGGCTGTGGATGTGGTTCCCGAAAAGGTGGAACTCATCAACCACCGCCGCTCGCCTATCCAGGACGAATACATCGAGAAATACCTGGCAGAGAAAAAGCTCAACCTCAAGGCTACTACCGATGCAGCCGCAGCCTACAGGGATGCCAACTTCGTGGTAATCGCCACGCCAACCAACTACGACCCCGTGAAGAACTACTTCGACACATCGCATGTAGAAGAGGTCATCCAGCTGGTCAAGGATGTGAACCCAGATGCCATTATGGTCATCAAGAGCACCATCCCAGTGGGCTACACCGAGAACATACGCCGGAAGATGGGCAGCGAGAACATCATCTTCGCCCCGGAATTCCTGCGCGAGAGCAAGGCGCTCTACGACAATCTCTACCCTAGCCGCATCATCGTGGGCAGACCGGCAGGAGATGAGCGACTCGACAAGGCGGCGCATCTCTTCGCAGACTCTTGCAGGATGGAGCCATCAAGAAGAACATCAACACCCTCTTCATGGGGCTCACAGAGGCAGAGGCGGTGAAACTCTTCGCCAACACCTACCTGGCGCTCCGAGTAAGCTACTTCAACGAGCTGGACACCTATGCCGAAATGAAGGGACTAGACACCCAGGCCATCATATCGGGTGTGGGACTGGACCCTCGCATCGGCACCTTCTACAACAATCCGTCGTTCGGATATGGCGGCTACTGTCTGCCGAAGGATACCAAGCAGCTGCTGGCAAACTATGCCGACGTGCCCGAGAATCTGATCCAGGCCATCGTAGAGAGCAACCGCACCCGCAAGGATTTCATCGCCGACCGAGTGCTTCACATGGCAGGCTACTACGATTACGCCAACCAGAACAACTACCGCGAGGAGGAAGAGAAGCCTTGCACCATCGGAGTGTATCGCCTCACGATGAAGAGCAACAGCGACAATTTCCGCCAGAGCAGCATCCAGGGCGTGATGAAGCGCATCAAGGCGAAGGGCGCCCAGGTTATCATCTACGAGCCTACGCTGAAGAGTGGAACCACCTTCTTCGGCAGCCGCGTGGTAAACGACCTGGAGGATTTCAAGAAGCAGAGTCAGGCTATCATCGCCAACAGATACGATAAATGCCTCGATGACGTGAAGGGAAAAGTCTATACCCGGGATATCTTCCGAAGAGACTAACGCCCTAAAAAGGGCAAAAGCTTTAAGAATATCGCAAATAACAATTAAAAAAAAAGATAAAAATGGCAAAGTTAGTAATCAATTCCTATGAGGATTTTGCATCTCACCTCGGTGAGAAGTTAGGTGAATCAGACTGGTTGCAGATCGACCAGGACCGTATCAACAAGTTTGCAGACGCAACCCTCGATCCACAGTGGATTCACGTAGATGTAGAGCGCGCCAAGGTAGAAAGCCCTTACCACAGCACCATCGCTCACGGCTACCTCACCCTCTCTGTACTGCCATATCTCTGGCAGCAGATCATCGAGGTAAACAACATCAAGATGCTCGTAAACTATGGTATGGATGAGATGCGTTTCGGTCAGCCGGTCATCACCGGTTCACGTGTTCGCCTCGTGGCAACACTCCATGAGATTCAGAATCTCCGTGGTATCTGCAAGACCAGCATCAAGTTTACCATCGAGATAGAAGGTCAGCGCAAGCCAGCACTTTCTGGTATTGCCCAGTTCCTCTACTATTTCGAGAAATAAAAAAGAAACCTCTTATTAATCAGCACTTGCCCCCTTCCGAAGTTGCATGCTTCTTTTCTTAGCATACAGCAGAAGTCGGGGGCTTTTCAACTTGATTATCATTCAGAAAAATCAGTATATATGGCAGCAGGAAAATGGATAGGAGGTTTTCTGGGATTCATCACCGCAGGACCTCTTGGCGCCCTTGCAGGATTCGCCCTCGGATCGCTCTTCGACCATGGGCTAGACGAGGTCAACAAGCCTGGCAGTGAGGGACATAACAACAGAGAATACTCCAACGCCTACGAAGCTTACAGCGGACATGGCAGCGGAGGATATGGAAACGGAAGTTACGGCGGCTACGGTCAGCAGCACGCCTACGAGGGAGAGCGAAATAGTTTTATGTTCTCGCTCCTGGTTCTCGCCTCTTACATCATCAATGTAGATGGCAGGATCATGCATTCAGAGATGGAGCTGGTGCGCCGGTTCCTACTCCAGAACTTCGGTATGGCGGCGAAGCAGCAGGGCGAGGAAATTCTCCTCAAGCTCTTCGAGCAGCAGAAGCGTATGGGCATGCAGCAGTATCGCACGGTGATACAGGACAGCTGTCATCAGATACGTGCCAACATGATGTACGAGCAGCGCCTGCAGTTGCTCAACTTCCTTGTGATGATAGCCCAGGCAGACAATGTGGTTTCTCCTGAGGAGATTCAGGCGCTGAAGGAAGTAGCCCTCCACATGGGTCTGGAAGCATCGGATGTAGATCAGATGCTGGGCATGCATGGCAGCGGTTCATCAGCCACATCTGCCACTTCGCTGGAAGATGCCTACCGCATCCTCGGCGTCTCCCCCGACGCTTCCAATGACGAGGTGAAGGCAGCCTATCGCAAGATGGCGCTCAAGCATCACCCCGATAAGGTAGCTGCTCTGGGCGAGGATGTTCGCCGTGCCGCCGAGAAGAAATTCCAGGAAATCAACGATGCCAAGGATAAAATCTACAAGGCTAGAGGCATCTAGGAAAAGGATTTCAACAAGGAAATTCATATACAGCAAAAGAAACTCATATACAGCAAAAGTGCCGGTAGGATTCACCTATCGGCACTTTTTTTAATTCGATGTGTCAAGACATTACCTCAGTTCGGGATAAGAAATAGTGCCTAAAAAAGTTGGTAATCTCCGATATTTTTTGTATCTTTGTAGGTGAAATCCAATTAGTTACAAACATAAAAAGATATCATTATGGAGATTACCAAGGACAAAGTTACAGAATTATTTTGTATTATTGATGAATTTTACAAAGTTTTTGATGCTGAAAATGCAGGAAAATTGCTTTTG
>NZ_QSIG01000099.1:0-3133 GCF_003468525.1 Prevotella sp. AM34-19LB
AATTCATCAATAATACAAAATAATTCTGTAACTTTGTCCTTGGTAATCTCCATAATGATATCTTTTTATGTTTGTAACTAATTGGATTTCACCTACAAAGATACAAAAAATATCGGAGATTACCAACTTTTTTAGGCACTATTTCTTATCCCGAACTGAGGTAAAATCACAGAAACTGCAAGCTCGTCATCACCGACTTAATCATTGATGACGTACCATTTGCACAACTGGATTCTGTTCTCAAAAGTGACATTTCCGAAGAAATGCCACATTACACAAAAAGGATTTCCATACCTTCCAATGTGAAGAAGTTTGATATCGAATTCTCACTCCTCACATACGGTAATACACGAAAGAACAGCTATGCCTACCAGCTGGAAGGATATGACGAAGACTGGCAATACAGCAAACAGGATGAACATAAAGCTACTTTCCAGAACCTGAATGCAGGCACCTACAAGTTACATCTGAAGGCAAACGACGGCTACGGCAAGTGGCAGGAACTGCCATACACCATCACCATCAAGGTGCTGCCACCTTGGTATGCATCACGCCTTGCCTTCATGCTCTATATCCTGATGCTCATTGGCGGCATCTTTGCTGCTGCCAGATGGTATAAGGAGCGGGTGAAGACCAGAAACAGCCTGCAGATGGGCGTCATCCTCACCAATATCACCCACGAGCTGCTCACCCCACTCACCGTCATCTCTGCCACCATCTACAAACTCAAGGCGATGGCACCACAGTATGAGGAAGATTACATGGTGATGGACAACAACATCAACCGCACCACCCGACTCCTGCGACAGATTCTGGAAGTAAGAAAGTCGCAGGCAGGACAGCTGCATCTGCTCGTGAGCCGCAGAAACCTGATTTCGTTCATAGAAGAAGCTTGCGAGAATATCCGTCCGATGGCTGAACACCAGCAGGTTACCCTATTCCTGGAGAAGCCGAAGGCTGAAGGTATGGCATGGTTTGATGCCGACAAGATGGATAAGATCATCTACAATCTGCTCTCCAACGCCATTAAATATAATAAGGTGGGAGGCAAGATTGATGTATCACTCAGCCTCAGCAAGGAGCAGGCGGTCATCAAGATTGCCGATAATGGCATCGGTATGTCGAAGGAGAAGATGAAGCATCTCTACACCCGATTCTTCGATGGCGACTACCGCAAGCAGAACATGCCGGGAACCGGCATCGGACTGTCGTTGACCCACGACCTGGTGAAACTGCATCATGGCAACATCCAATGTGAGAGTCAGGAAGGCGAAGGCACTACCTTCACCATTACCCTGCCTATCAGAAAGAGTGCCTATGCACCAGATGAAATAGACAATTCAGACAAACCAAATGCAGTAAATCAGGAAGCCATCAGACAGGCAAGCCAGGAAACGGAGCAGGAATCCCAACCTGCTTCTGAAGACAAACCTAAGCTGGCACCTGTCCGCCAGAGCATCTTCATCCGTAAGAATGCGAGCAAGATCCTGGTGGTGGAGGACAACGAGGAACTGCTCGCCCTGATGCTGCAGGTGCTGAGCAAGAACTATCACGTTTTTACGGCAAAGAACGGAAAGCAGGCGATGAACATCATCATGAAGGAGAAACTCGATCTGGTGGTGAGCGATGTGATGATGCCAATCATGGATGGCATCGAACTGACCAAGCAGCTCAAGTCTGACAAGAGTTTCTGGCAACTGCCTATCATCCTGCTTACCGCCAAGAACAAGGAAGAGGACAAGACAGAGGCTTACTCTATCGGAGCAGATGCCTACATCACCAAGCCTTTCAAGTTTGAGGAACTGGAAGTCAGAATCAATGCCCTTCTTGCCAACCGCAAGAAGATGATAGAAAAGATTCAGGCAGAAGTTTCGCTCCAAAACAGCACAGAGAGCGAAACACAGGCTGCGTTACATTTGAGCAACCCAGATCAGGCATTCATCACTCGTGCCACAGAGGTACTGATGCAACATCTTGCAGATGGCGATTACAACCGCGAGGCATTCGCCAAGGATATGGCGATGGGCGAATCCACCTTATATAATAAGGTAAAAGCCACAACAGGGCAAACGGTCATTGCCTTCATCACCAGCATCCGCCTGAAGGAGGCGCAGCGCATCATCCGGTCGAACCCTGACATTCTGATCAGCGAAGTGGCAACTCAGGTGGGCTTCAACACTCCGAAGTATTTCTCGAAATGCTTCAAGAAGAAGTTCGGCGTCTTCCCGAAGGAATATGCAGAGCAACTGAAAGATGTCAATTAGTATGATTAGTCGTGGAAATCCATTGTTTTTTCGCACATTTCCACGACTAATAAATACCATTCCCCCCTTCACTATTCTGCGCGAAATGACCTTTTCACCCCATTTCGCGCAAAATAGTGACTCATTATTTTGCGCTAAACGATATTTTTAGTATCTTTTCAGCCGATATAATCTTGTTTTCGTGTAAATTTCACAAAACAATAAGCTCGTTTTCGTGTAAGATATGGTTCCATTACTATAACGCACCGAGTTATCACTATGGATGACTTATTCCGTATCTAAAAACTCCAAAAGCCTAGAGGAAAAAGTAATTGTTATTAGGGAAAATCTCCGTTCAAAAGTATTGAACCGCCGTTCAACACTTTTGAATGTACATTCAAAGCTTTTGAACACACATTCAATACTTTTGAACGAAGATTTTCCCTAATGATAAAAACATATTGATCGTGCAGTAAATACTATTTCCATTAGAAGAAGATAAACGCAGTGTGGGAATATCTTGTAGCCATATTGGTAAAACTACATTTCATCCCTTCTGAGCAGTCTCTTTTATTGGGTGTCGGGGCGCAGCAAATAACCCATATCCGTTCGAAAATCAACAGCAAGCTATTTGGTAAAAGCGGAGCCAAAACCCTTGATGCCAATCTATGGAGGATATGATAGCCATCAGTGTAAAAAATGTAATATGATATGTAAGTTTCTTATCTGTAGTATGTTAAGTTGTAATGGATGCAGTACTGGGTATAAAATATATAACCAAAACCCGTTGGCGGAATTAATTTAGCGCATACTTAACCCTGCCAATCGGTCTGTTGTTTACATAATTAATATATTGCAAGACTGTAAATGCGCTGATTTTCCCGATGATT